>DOWQ01000009.1:11512-17559 GCA_003519485.1 Streptomyces sp.
GGTGTCGGCGGCCCCGGCGGCGAGCCGGTAGGCCGTCGCGAAGCCGGCCAGGCCCTCCAGTGACGTGGCCACCCCGGCCCGGCCGGCGGCGGCGGGCTGGAGCGCGCGCACCAGTCCGTCCACCCCGATCGTCTCGGTGGCCACCAGGCCGAAGTAGATGTCGCCCCGGACGTGCCAGTACGAGGTCACCCCGAGGCGCTCGAGCCGGTCCTCGGCGCCCCGGATCGGGCCGTCGAGCATGCCGTCGAAGTGCGCGACCACACAGGCCACCGGTTCGTCGGCGGCGATGCCGAGCACCTCCCGTACCTCGGCCGCGAAGGCCGGGTCGGCGCCGCGCCCGTCGACGAGCCCGTCGAGCAGCCGCTGCTGGCGCTGGAGGTCCCGGCGCTGGAGCCGGGCGCTCTCCGCGCGGTAGGACTCCACGAGGGTGGTGTTCNNCGAGCTCCGGGTTGCCGCGCTGCACGAGCAGCGCCTCCCACAACACCCGGGTGCCGAGGCTGTAGGCGTTGAGGACATGCTCCATCGGCACCCCCTGCCGGGCCCGGCGCCGGCCGGTCTCCCGCCAGACGTGCACGGCCTTCTCGTCGTCCTGGGCGAGTCCGGCCATGGTCCGGATGCCGCGGTGGATGTGCTCGCGGGTGTTGGCGCGCAGATCGGCCTGGAGCGTCGGACCGGCGCCGTTGTACCACTCCTTCTCCTTGGCGAGCAGGGTCAGCGTGATGTCGTCGGCGATCGCGTCGGCGCGCGGCAGCAGCGACGCCCAGGCGCGCCGGATGTCGCGCTGCAGCGCTTCGTCGTCGGGTGGCACCGACGTGGGGGAGGTCACACCCATGCCCGTGAGGATCGCACGGAGTGCACAGCCGCACCACCCCTGAGCACTCGCTCAGGGCGATCCGCACCAGAAGTTTTGGGCGCTCCGCCCATGTCGGTTTCTGTGCGCAGCGCCCACGGTGGGGCTCGTCACATCCGAACGAGGAGCCCACCAGGGCCAGACAGGGAGCCCCAGTGAGCGGACCAGCGACCGGACCGGAGACCGTACCGGGGTCGGGGCCGGCGGCCGGATCCTCGGTCCCGCCGGGCGGCGACCCCGCGGCAGTCTTCTCGATCACCGACGTCTCGGTCCGCTTCGGCGGCGTCCGGGCGCTGACCGAGGTGTCGCTCGAGGTGGCGCCGCGGCAGGTGCTCGGGGTGATCGGCCCCAACGGAGCCGGCAAGACCACACTGTTCAACGTCGCCTGCGGTTTCGTCCGCCCGGACACCGGCAGCCTGCTCTGGAAGGGGCGGGAGCTGACCGGCCTCCGCCCCCACCAGCTGGCCGGCCTCGGCATCGGCCGGACCCTCCAGGGGCTCGGCCTGTTCGACCGGATGACGGTGCTCGAGAACGTCATGGTCGGCGCCGACCGGCACGCCCGGGCCGGCTTCTTCTCCGCCCTGTTCGGGGTCGGCCGCAGCTCCAGGGACGACGCCGCGCTCGTCGAACGGGCCCGCGCCGCCCTGGCCGGCCTCGGCGTCGAGCAGTACGCGCACCGCCTCCCCACCAGCCTTCCGTACCCGATTCGCAAGCGGGTCTCGCTGGCCCGCGCGCTCGTCAGCGAACCGGAACTGCTGCTCCTCGACGAGCCGGCGAGCGGGCTGTCCAACGACGAGATGGCCGAGCTCGGGGAGCTCATCCGCGGCCTCACCGACCGGATGTCGGTGATGCTCGTGGAGCACCACATGGACCTGGTGATGAGCGTCTGCGACGACATCACGGTCCTCGACTTCGGGCGGGTCATCGCCCGCGGCGGGCCGGACGAGGTGCGGCGGGACCCCGCCGTCGTCGCCGCCTACCTCGGCGACGAGGTCGATCACGAGCGGACGGGGAACTGAGCATGTTCGAGGTACGCGACCTCACCACCAGCTACGGGCCCGTACCCGCCCTCGACGGCGTGTCGTTCACGGCCCCGCAGGGCAAGGTCACCGCCGTGCTCGGCGCCAACGGCGCGGGTAAGACCACCCTGCTGCGCACCGCCTCCGGTCTCGTCCGGCCCGACCGCGGACAGGTGCTGCTCGACGGCCGGGACATCACCCGGACGCCGGCGGAGAACATGGCCCCGCTCGGCCTGTCCCACGTGCCGGAGGGGCGCGGCGTCATCACCGAGCTCACCGTGGAGGAGAACCTCCGGCTCGGCGGCCTGCACCGCCCCGCCCGGTCACGGCCCGCCGACGCCGAGCGGATCTGCCGGCTCTTCCCCGTGCTCGGCGAACGCTACGACGCCACCGCCCACGTGCTCTCCGGCGGCGAGCGGCAGATGCTGGTCATCGGCCGCGCCCTGATGGCCGCGCCGAAGGTCCTGCTGCTGGACGAGCCGTCGCTCGGCCTCGCCCCGCGGATCGTCGCGCAGATCTTCGACCTGCTCAGGTCGCTCGTCGCGAGCGAGGGGCTCACCGTCGTGCTCGTCGAGCAGAACGCCCGAAGCGCCCTGTCGATCGCCGACGTCGGCGTCGTGCTCAACCTCGGCAAGGTCGTCGTCCAGGACGACGCGCAGGCCCTGGCCGCGGACGAGCAGCTCCGCCACGCCTACCTCGGATTCTGACCTCGGGAGACTTTGTGCAGCAGCTCCTCACCACCGCACTCAGCGGTCTGACCCTCGGTGCGGTGTACGCGGCGTTCGCGCTCGCGCTCTGCCTGATCTGGCGGTCGACCCGGATCGTGAACTTCGCGCAGGCGCCGATGGCGATGATCACCACCTACGTGGCCCTGGTCATCATCGACGCCGGCTACTCGTACTGGATCGGCTTCGGCGCGGCGCTCCTCTCCGGGCTCGTGCTCGGCGCGGTCGTGGAGCGCGTCGTGGTGCGCCCGGTCGAGGGCAAGGCCCACATCAACGCGGTGATCCTCACTCTCGGCCTGTTCATCCTGATCCACTCGCTCGCCGCGATGATCTTCGGCTCCCGCTACCGGTCCTTCCCCGCGCCCTTCGGCCTCCGCGGCCTCACCGTCGGGGACACCTCCATCGCGCTCACCGGCTTCGGCGTCTTCACCGTCATCGCGGTCATGATCGTGATGGCCCTGCTCGTGGTGCTGTTCCGCTACACCGAGGTCGGGCTGAGGATGCGGGCCGCCGCCTTCAACCAGGAGGTCGCCCGGCTGCTCGGCGTGAAGGTCGGCAAGATGCTCACCCTCGGCTGGGCGCTGGCCGCCCTGGTCGGCTCGCTGTCGGGGCTGCTGATCGCCGGCGGCAGCCTGGTGCACCCGGCCTACATGGACTCCGTGGTCGTCTACGGCTTCGTAGCCGCGGTGCTCGGCGGCCTCGACAGCCCCGTCGGATCGGTGATCGGCGGGGTGCTGCTCGGCCTGTCGCTGAGTGCCGTCAGCGGCTACGTCGGCTCCGAACTCGTCCCGCTCGCCGCGCTCGCCATCCTCATGGTCGTCCTGCTCCTGCGGCCCGGCGGCCTCTTCTCGCACCTCGCGGAACGGAGGGTCTGAACATGACGACCACCTCACCCACCAGTGGGCGAACCGTCCCCGCGCCGTCGTCCGACGGCCCGGCCGGCCCTCTCGCGGGCCTCCGCCGCCGCTGCAGCACCTCGGTGCTGCTCCGCCACCTCGTGCTCGCCGTACTCGGCCTCGCCGTGGTCGCGGCCGTGCTCGAGTCGACCGGCTCCTTCGCCAACTCGCAGTTCGCGTCCATGGCGTACCTCGGCATCGCCGCCGGCGGCCTGACCGTGCTGACCGGGCTCAACGGCCAGCTGTCGCTGGGCCACGGGGCCTTCATGGCGATCGGCGCCTACACCACGGCGCTGTTCCTGGGCGACTCCGAGTCCGCGCCACCGCTGCTGGGCGTACTGGCGGTGGCGACCCTCATCGCGCTCGTCGCCGGAGCCGCCGTCGGCGTAGCGGCGGCCCGGCTGCACGGCCCCTACCTCGCGGGAGCCACCCTGGCGCTGGCGATCGCGGTGCCGGGCGTCGCGCTCTACTTCGACCGCCTCGGCGGCGAGCAGGGTCTCAACGTCTTCGTGCCGGACATTCCGGTGTGGCTGCTCGACGCGGCCTACTTCATCACCGGCAGCGAGCTGAACTCCACGAAGTACGTCGCCTACATCGGCTGGGCCTGCCTCATCGTCAGCTACGTGCTGCTCGCCAACCTGATGCGCAGCCGGGTGGGCCGCACCTGGCGGGCGGTCCGCGACGACGAGGTGTCCGCCGAGATCGCCGGCATCCACCTGGGCCGGACCCGGGTGCTGGCGTTCGTGGTGAGCACCGGCTGCGCCGGTCTGGCCGGCGCCGTGATGGCGATGGTCGTACGGATCACCGCGCCCAGCGGATTCACCCTCAACCTGTCCCTGGCGCTGCTCAGCGCCGTGGTGCTCGGGGGGCTGGGCAGCCTGGCCGGGGCGCTGATCGGATCGGCGCTGCTGACCTTCCTGCCCCACCTGGTCACCGGTATCGGCGTGGACGCCGGGCTCTCCGACGTACGGGCGGCCGAACTCGCCCCGCTGGTCTACGGGTTCACCATGATCGTGGTGATCCTCGTCGCGCCCGCGGGCATCACCGGCACCGTCCGGAACGCCTGGCGGCGCCGCAGAGGCGCCGCATGACGCCCCCCACCCCACCGACGCAGCGGCGACCGAGGCCGCGCGACCACGAAGGAGGCACCACCGTGCAGAGATCGGTCCACCGCGCGACGATGTTCGTCAGCGTACTGACCACGGCCGCCCTGCTCGCCGCGTGCGGCGCCGGCGGGCGGCCCGACGAGGGCAGCGACAAGAACGCCGCGTCCGACGTCGGCATCACCGAGGACACCATCAAGATCGGCGCACACTTCCCGCTGACCGGTGTCGCGGCCCCCGGCTACAGCGAGATCCCCAGCGGCCACAAGGCCTACTACGACTACGTCAACGCCAACGGCGGGGTGAACGGCCGCAAGATCGAGTACGCCGTCAAGGACGACGCCTACAACCCGACCAACACCAGCAACGTCACCAACGAACTGGTGCTCAAGGACGAGATCTTCGGCATGGTCGCCGGCCTCGGCACCCCGACACACAGCGCGGTGGTGGACTTCCTCAACGCCGAGAAGGTACCCGACCTGATGGTGTCCAGCGGCTCGCTGAAGTGGGGCGACGACCCCAAGAAGCGTCCGTGGACCTTCGGCTGGCAGCCCGATTACATGATCGAGGGCAAAATCATCGGCCAGTGGGTGAAGGAGAACATGCCCGACGCCCGGGTCGGTCTGTTCCTCCAGGACGACGACTTCGGCCGTGACGGTGCGGCCGGCGCGTCCAAGTACATCGACGACCAGATCGTCGAGACCGTCAAGTACACCCCGGGCAACACCGACGTCGCTCCGCAGCTCGCCGCGCTCCAGGCTGCGAAGGTCGACATCGTGCTCGGCTTCAACGTGCCGTCCTACACGGCCCTGAGCCAGCTGACGTCGATGAAGCTCAACTTCAAGGCGGACTGGTTCTACAGCAACGTCGGCTCCGACCCCGGTCTCGTGGGATCGCTGCTGGCCCGCTTCTCCAAGGGCGCGGTGAAGAACAACGCCAGCCTGCTCAACGACGTGCTCACCACGGAGTACATCCCCGGGACCGACGCCACCGACAGCGAGTGGCTGAAGCTGTGGCAGAAGGTGTGGAAGGAGCACGGCGGCAAGGGAGAGCTCTCCAACTACCAGGTCTACGGCATGTCGCAGGCCTATACGTTCGTCCAGGCCCTGCAGGCGGCCGGGGAGAACCCGACCCGTGAGGGCGTGGTCAAGGCGCTCGAGCAGGTCGGCGGCGATCTGGAGGGCCCCGGCCTGGCGCCGTTCCGCTACTCCGAGGACAGCCACCTCGGCATCTCCGGCATGCAGGTCGTGAAGCTCAAGGACGGCAAGGGCGACCCGCTGACCCCGGTGCTGGTCACCGACATCGGCGACGCGCCGATCAAGGAGGACGGCTCCGCGGCCGAGGACGCCCCGCCGGCGAACGGCATCCCGGAGGTCAAGCCGAAATCCTGACCGGCCGGCCCGAACCGACCGCCCGAACGCCGGGGCCGTCACGGCTGTGACCGTGCCGGCCCC
>DOWQ01000006.1 GCA_003519485.1 Streptomyces sp.
GCCGCCGCCGATGGCGGACAGCAGGTCGGCGATGCAGCCCGTGGTCGGCCCGGCGCCGGCGACGAGCAGGGCTCGCGGCCGTCCGTCGGGCCTGAGGTCGGCCAGCCCCGCCTCGACGGCTCCCCGGGCCGCCGTACGGACCCGGGCACCCGATTCGGCGGCACCGCGGAGCAGGCCGCGGGTGTCGGCGCGGGCGAGCGCTTCCGGGGCGTCGAGGAGCGACTCGTCGAGCATCTGGTGGAGCCTCCGATCGCCATACGGCGCTGTCGTCTCCCGGGTGCCCCCCGGGCCCGGTTCGTCCGGTCCCCCACGGGGCGGCCGGCTGTTCGGTCCGACCGGTCCCGACGGTCCCGGACGTCCGGTCGGCCTGTCCGGCCCGGCCGTCGCGTCGTCCATCGGGCCCGTCCGGTCGGGATCTTCGGGTCCGAGCCTAGGCGGGGCGGCGGGCCTCGTCGACGAGCAGCACCGGGATGCCGTCGCGGACCGGGTACGCCAGTCCGCAGCTCCGACCGGTGCAGACCAGTTCGGTGGCGCCGGTCTCCTCCCCGGCCGCCCCTTCCCCGGCCTCGCTCGCCGGCTCCTCACGGAGCGGTGCGTGGCACGCCGGGCAGGCGAGGATCTCGAGAAGACCGGCTTCGAGCGGCATGGGCGTCCCTTCGGATGGGCTCTCCGGCCCCGCGGGCAGGAGAGTGTTTCGGCCTCGCCAGGGTACCGCCGGCCCGCGCGGGGCGCGGTCCGGCGGGCGGTGTCCCCGCAGCACCGCCCCGGCCGTCCGTACGGCTCGTACGGACGCTCGTACGGACGGCTCGTACGGACGTTGGCGCCCGGACGCCGCTCAGCCGCTGACCGGTCGGTCCTCCGGCGCGGACGGGCCTCGGCGGACCGCCCGTCCGCGCCCAGCCACCGAGGACGGCTCAGCCGCGGACGAGGGCGAGGACTTCGTCACGGACCTTCTCGACGGTGGCCCGGTCGCGGGCCTCGACGTTGAGGCGCAGCAGCGGCTCGGTGTTCGAGGCGCGCAGGTTGAACCACCAGTCGGCGGTGGTGACGGTGAGGCCGTCCAGCTCGTCGAGCTCGGTGCCGGGGCGGTCGGCGTAGGCCGCCCGTACGGCCGCCGCGCGGGCCGTCTGGTCGTCGACCGTGCTGTTGATCTCGCCGGAGGCGGCGTAGCGGTTGTACTCCGCGACCAGCTGCGAGAGCGGGCCGTCCTGGCCGCCGAGCGCGGCGAGGACGTGGAGAGCGGCCAGCATGCCGGTGTCGGCGTTCCAGAAGTCGCGGAAGTAGTAGTGCGCGGAGTGCTCGCCGCCGAAGATCGCTCCGGTGCGGGCCATCTCGCCCTTGATGAAGGAGTGCCCGACCCGGGTCCGGACGGGCGTGCCGCCGTGCTCCCGGACGACCTCGGGGACGGACCAGGAGGTGATGCAGTTGTGGATGACCGTGCCGCCGCCGTGCTTGTCCAGCTCGCGGGCGGCGACGAGGGCGGTGACGGCGGACGGCGGGACGGGCTCGCCGCGCTCGTCCACGACGAAGCAGCGGTCGGCGTCGCCGTCGAAGGCCAGGCCGATGTCGGCGCCCAGCTCCCGGACCTCGGCCTGGAGGTCGACGATGTTCTCCGGCGCGAGCGGGTTGGCCTCGTGGTTGGGGAAGGTGCCGTCCAGCTCGAAGTACATCGGTACGAGCTCGACGGGCAGGCCGGCCAGGACGGTCGGCACGGTGTGCCCGCCCATGCCGTTGCCGGCGTCCACGACGACCTTGAGCGGCCGGCCGGCGGTGAGGTCGACCAGGCCGCGCAGGTGGGCGGCGTAGTCGGCGAGCACATCGCGCTCGGTGATCGTGCCGGCGGTGGCCGCCGGCGCGGGGGCCACCGAACCGGCCCACTCCTCCACCAGCGCCCGGATCTCGGCGAGGCCGGTGTCCTGGCCGACGGGGGCGGCACCGGCCCGGCACATCTTGATGCCGTTGTAGCGGGCGGGGTTGTGGCTGGCGGTGAACATCGCGCCTGGCAGGCTCAATTGGCCGCTGGCGAAGTACAGCTGGTCGGTGGAGCACAGGCCGATTTCGGTGACGTCCACGCCCCGCGCGGCCGCGCCCCGGCCGAACGCCCGGGTGAGGCCGGGCGACGACGGCCGCATGTCGTGGCCGACGACGATCGCGTCCGAGCCGGTCACCTGTGCGAACGCGGCGCCGAAGAGTTCCGCCAGCGCCTCGTCCCACTGGTCCGGCACCACACCGCGCACGTCGTACGCCTTTACGATCTGCGACAAGTCGGGCACAGCCAACGCCTCCTGGAGTCCTATCGGGACGACAAATCTACTCGGACGGGAAGCGGGGGACAGCAGCGTCTCAGGGCTCGGGCGAGCGCAGCACACGCAGGTGCCCCCGGCGGGCGACCTCCGCCGGGCCGGCGTCCCGGCTCCGGGTGCCGGCCGGACCGGCGCCGCGCTCATGCGGACGGGCGGCCTCGCGTACGGCGTTGGCGAGCGCTTCGAGGTCGTCGCTGCTGGGCCGGACCGGCCCGGTGTCGACGGCCAGCCGGACGACGTCCCAGCCGCGCGGGGCCGTGAGCCGCTCGGAGTGCTGGGCACACAGGTCGTAGCAGTGCGGCTCGGCGTAGGTGGCGAGCGGTCCCAGGACCGCTGTCGAATCCGCATAGACGTACGTCAGCGTGGCGACGGCGGGTCGACCGCACGCGGTGCGCGAACATCGACGTACAGGGCTCACGAGGTTGGACGGTACCGCACTCCTGAGCGGGCCGCGACGACTTCCCCCGAGGTCACCCCACCGTGTCGACTGCGCCCGCACACCCGCCCTGACCTGCGGAGGGGCGCCCTGACCTGGGCGGGGATCACAGCGGTGGCGCGGGGGCCGTGATGGCGCCCGGGCGCGCGGTATCCCTTTGATCCGCATTCGCCCCGGCGGGAATCGATCCCGGCCGGGGCCCGGGAACCGGCATGATCCGGCTGACACGTGTCGCCCACGACGTGTCCCGCGACATGCGGCGACGCGGCCCCGCGCGGACGTCTCCGAGCCGGCAGCCGGCGGCTACTCTCGGGGGTGATGAACAACCCTGTTCCGCCCCACCCCTCCGAGCCGCGTCCGCGCCGCCGTGACCGTCATGGACGCGGTATGCGCGGGCCGGTCGCGCCGCCGCAGGTGCCGCTCGCGGTCAGCCGCGCGGACTCGTTCATCGATCTGGTGCACGACTCCGTGGAGCGGCTGGAGCGGCGCTGGCCGCAGTTGTCCGAGGTCGAGTTCGCCGTACTGGACGTACCGTCCTTCGGCAACGAGCAGGACCGGGCCGGTGGCTGGGAGGACGAGGGGACGGTGCCGCTCGGCCGCGTGACGGTCTCCGAGGGCACGGGCGGTGACCCGAGCCGGATCGTCGTCTACCGGCGCCCGGTCGAGATCCGCGCCAAGAACCGCGACGAGCGGGCCCTGCTCGTGCACGAGGTCGTCGTCGAGCAGGTGGCCGAACTGCTGGGGCTGTCACCCGAGTCGGTCGACCCGCGTTACGGACAGGACTGACCCCCGCGGCCGCCGGCCGCCCGACCGGGCCGGGCCGGCCCCGTCGGGCGTGCGCCGCGCACCGT
>DOWQ01000587.1 GCA_003519485.1 Streptomyces sp.
ACGGCTGAGATGCCCGGCCGACAGGTGCACGCCGCGCGCGAGCGCCTCGACGTAAAGGGGTTTCACCTGCTCCTTAGCCTCGGCGTTTCAGTTGGGGTCCGTCCGGATCATGGGCGGTAACGCGAAAGTTCCTTTGAGCTGGGACGATGAACCTTGTCGAGGGGTTCNNGGAAGGCACTTTCTGCGTGCAGGGTATCGGTTCTCGTCCCAGGCTTCATGTCTCCGCCGATGGTGCGGGGGTGGTCGGGCATGCCGGGGCACGGTTGCTGGCTGATCTAGCCGATGTCACCGGGCTGACCAGCGCGTACTCCACCGTGTTGAGACCGCTTCGGCCACGCGGCACCGGTCATGACCCGGGCCGGATCGCGACCGACCTCGCGGTGATGCTCGCTGACGGCGGCGAGACCATCACGGATCTGGCCGTCTTGCGCGACCAGGGCGAGGTGTTCGGCCCGGTCGCCTGGACACCGACTACCTGGCGCCTATTGGCCGGCGTCGACGAACGCGTACTCGACCGCCTGCGCTCGGCCCGCGCCCAGGCCCGGGAAGTGGCCTGGCTACAGGCATCCGAGACCCGCTGCGGCATACCGCCGGCGAAAGCCGGCGCACAGGAACTGCCCGGCCTGGTCCTGGACATCGACGCCACCTGATCACCTGCCACTCCGAGAAGGAGGCGGCCGCACCCACCTACAAAGGCGGCTTCGGCTTCCATCCTCTGGTGTGTTTCCTGGCCAACACCGGCGAGGGCATGTCCGGGCGGCTGCGGCCCGGGAACGCCGGAGCCAACACGGCCGCGGACCACATCGCGGTTCTGGACGACGCTCTCGCGCAGATCCCGACACCCACCGGCACGGCACCGACATCCTCGTCCGCACCGACAGTGCCGGATCCGCGAAGATCTTCCTCACCCACGTCCGAAACCTGCGAACACGCGGAATCCGCACCTTCTTCTCGGTCGGATACGCGGTCACCGAGCCGGTCCGCCGCGCGATCCGCGCCCTGCCCGACCAGGTCTGGCACCCCGCCCTGGACCAGGACGGCACCCTCCGCGAGTCCGCCGAGGTCGCCGAGCTGACCGGTATGACCGACCTCGCCGGTTACCCGGCCGGCACCCGCATCATCGTCCGCCGTGAACATCCCCACCCCGGAGCCCAGCTCTCGCTCTTCGATCAGGACGAGGGCATGCGGCACCAGGTGTTCCTCACCGACACCCCGTTCACCTCCGGCTCGGCCCAGTTCCTGGAGGTCCGCCACCGCGGACACGCCACAGTCGAAGACCACATCCGGTGCGGCAAGACCACCGGTTTCGGCCGCTTCCCCTCCCGCCGCTTCGGCGTCAACGCCGCCTGGCTCGAACTCAGCCTCGCGGCGATCGACCTCCTGGCCTGGACCCGCGTCCTCCAGCTGGACGGCGAACTCTCGGCTGCCGAACCCAAGAAACTCCGCTACCGGCTCCTGCACGTCGCCGCCCGGATCACCCGGGGCGGCCGCCGCCTCCGCCTTCGGATATCGGCGACCCGGCCCTGGCGACATGAGCTCACGGCCGCATTCCACCGCCTGGCCGCACTGCCCCGCCCCGCCAGCTGACTCCCCGCCCCCGCCCACCTCGACTCAAGGACCTTGGAGAACCCGACCCCGCGTCGGGCCCTCACCATGTCCACCGGCCGACGCAGCCTCAAACAACCCCGCTCAGCCACCCAGCAGCCCCAACTGAAACGCCGAGGTTAAGAGCTTGGGGAAGGCTGCGCGTACTCCCGGTCGATCCGGTCACGGACACGGCGCAGCCGCGCGAGGTCGCTCAGGCGCTGCGCCGCGGTGCGTGCGCGCCCCCACGAGGGGTGACACATGAGAGAACTCCCTTTCGTCGGTGTGGGGGAGTACCTGGGTCGTGTGCCGAGGCAGGCGGCGGGCGCTGGATGGCGATGGCCGGCCTGCCGGAGTCGGCGTGCGCGCCTCGGCCTCGGCGGCCGGGGTCGCGAGCACCGCTGCGGTGGGGCGGCCGGCGCAGAGGTGGTCGAGGACAGCGGCCCGGAAACGCCGGCCGCCGGATTCTTCGCAAGTGGGCGCGACGCACGGCCATCAGGGCCGGATCGATGACCGGACGGTTCAGCGAAGCTCCTGGATGCGGACCAGGTTGCCCGCGGGATCGCGGAAGGCGCAGTCGCGGATTCCGTACGGCTGCTCGGTCGGCTCCTGGACGACCTCAGCGTCGCCGGCCTGCACCTTCTCGAAGGTGCCGTCGAGGTCCCGGGTGGCCAGCAGGATCCAGCCGTAGGTGCCCTTGGCCATCATCTCGGTGATGGTGCGGCGTTCGTCCTCGGTGACCCCGGGGTCGGCGGCCGGCGGCGCCAGGAGGATGGAGGTGCCCGGCTGCCCGACGGGGCCGACCGTGATCCAGCGCATCTTGCCCTGACCGACGTCGCTGCGGACCTCGAAGCCGAGGGTGTCGCGGTAGAAGGCCCGGGACTCGTCCGGGTCATCATGCGGGAGGAAACTCGTGTGAATGGTGATGTCCATGACGAACATGCTAGGCGCGGCCCTGTGAGCCGCGCTTCTCGATTCCTGATCGATCTGTCCATCTTTTCCCCCACACACGGTCGCAACCCGCCGTCGGGCGCACCACCTGGGGCTGTGGCCGGTGTGCCCCATGGCCGCCGGCTCCGCGGGATGCGGGCCGGCGGCGGTGGGCGTCGCTCAGATGCCGAATTCTGTGGGCGAGATACCGAGGGCGGCGCAGGCCTCGCGGATGGCGTACTGCTCGGACGGCTCGAAGTACCCGTCGGCACCGGCGATGATCATGCCGGTCTGGATGACGGCACGGGCCTCCTGCGGCTTCTTGGCCGCCTTGGCGTTCTCCTGTAGAGCCTGGGCCTTGCCCGTTTCGAAGTTGGCCATGATCCGGTCCACATGCTGGTTGAACCGCGGGCGGAGCTGGTCCGCCGGGAAGTTCTGCAGCACCTCGTTGGAGGCGATCAGCTCCTCCACGCGCTGCCGTTCCGCCGGCTCGACCCGTCCGTCGGCCGCAGCCACCAGCGCGCACATCGCCATGCTGGCGTCCCGGTAGGCGCCGCTCTTCAGCTCGGTCTTGACCGACGCGAGCTGGGACCGGAACATCCCGATCAACTGGGCCTTGGAGCCCCCGGAGGACGAGCCGGGCCCGTGGCCGCCGTGTTGGCCCTGCCCCGAGGGGCCGTGCCCGTGCCCGTGCCCTCCCCGAGCGCCCTGGGACTGCTGGAGGTTCTTTGCCTGGTCCTTGAGTCGGTCCCACATCGCCACTGTTGCCACCTCGGCTTCTGCTGCTGTCTTGCGGTTTCGGTCGTCGGACGCGCTTCACCGCGGCCGCCCAAGGTGAATGCCCACGGGCACCGGCGGGGTTCCCGTATGGCAAAGACAGCGCAAAGAAAACCGTTCGGGAGCAGAGCGGTTGTTCGGGCGGGTTTCAGTGCTGGAGTGAGTAACGGCACCGGCGGCCGCCGCGAAACGGCCGAGACTGCCGACGGCTGCGGCATGACCAGCCGGCACGAACCGTTGTTGACAGGGTCGGTGCCCCCGGGAACAGCCACGGTTCGCGCGGTCAGGGAGGATATGGCCGGAGGAGGGAGCAGCAGCCGATGCGGGAACTGGGAGTGGCGGACACCCACGGCATCCTCGGCCTGCCGTCCGTACGCCCGGACAGGACGAGCGAGGGTCTGGGCTGGGAGCACCTGTATCTGTCGACCCAGCGCGAACAGCCGTACCGGGAAGCGTTCGACGGGGCGCCCAGCCATCTGCTGATTCTGCACCTGGACGGGCCCGTCACGGTGCGCCGCGGGCAGCGCGGCCTGAGCGCCACCCGGAGGGTTCCGCGCGGCGGGCTGTTCCTGCACCCGGCCGGCACGGCGCTGGACGTGGAGCTCGGCGGCCGGCTGGAGACCGTGCACGTCTATCTCTCCGACACCTTCCTGCTGACTCTCACTGAGTTGCCCTGGCTGGTTCTCATTCCGATGCCTAACCTCGGCGTTTCAGTTGGGGCTGCTGGGTGGCTGAGCGGGGTTGTTTGAGGCTGCGTCGGCCGGTAGGCGGGACACGGCTCCGAGTTTGCCGAACACGCTGTGCAGATGGCGCTTGACGGTTCCGGGGGTGATTTCAATATGGGCAGCGATCTGCTGGTTGGTCATCGCTTCCGACGCGTAGAGAAGCACCTGGTGTTCACGTCGGGTCAACGTCCTTCGCGGACCCTGAGCAGTAGTCGCCGCGCGCCATGTTCCAGCCCAAGGGCGGGCCCGCTGGAGCATCCCCTGAAAGGCGCTCACTAGGTGCTCTCGCCCCTGGTTCCTCCCGGTAAGTATCCGCATGCTCCGGCAGCCAGCAGACTCGGTAGCCGTGCCGGCTCACCCGTGTGTCTGGTCAGAAGAACCGCAGTGGACGGAGATGCTCTGCGGAGAGCGGCGACAAGGTGCATCTCGCTGCGAGGCGGTGAGGGCGCCGAAATGCAGATAAGGAGACAACCGGGACGTGGCGTCAGCGGAGAGGTCGTCGTGTTGCCGGGCGTACGCGTCCACCGGGCCCCGCAGACATGCGGTGAGGCGCCTGCGCCCCTCGCTCTCGCCGCCGCCGGGCAACCGCGGTGACACTCCTGTCACGTCGGCGCGGGACGGCAGGGGCTGGGAGGCGATCGTGTCGGGCACTCTGACCGTGCGCGGTGTTCGCACCACGTCCCGCGGACCGGCGCTCTCCCAGCGCCGGAAATACGGGGTGAAGACCGCGAAGTGGTCCCTGTCCTGCGGAGTCACCGCGCCCGGGGCGAGGGCGGTGACCACCGCATCGTGCACCAGCAGCCGGCGCCCTTGGGTTTCCAGTGCTGCCCGCAGCCGATCCTCGCGTCGCTGGGCGTAGCCGCTGACATCTCCGGCGACATGCACGTCCCGGGCCCCGGCCTCCGCCGCCACGGTACAGACCTGCTCGACGACTTCGCCGGTACGGACGATCAGTCGGCCGCTTCGTCTGCGCAGCTCGTTGTCGAGATCGGCCAGGCAGTCGAAGAGAAACGCCCGGCGATTCGGCACGTCGAAGCCGGCTGCCCGTACCCCGGAGTCCACCACGAACAGCGGCACCACCTCGTCCGCACCCGCGAGGGCGGCGCGCAGCACCGGCTGATCGTGGACGCGCAGATCAGCGGTGAACAGAACGAGAGAGACGCTCATGCGCGCGACTTCCGTTCGGCCGCGGCGGTGATGTTGCGGGCCATGCCACCGAACACGGCCGCATGGAAGGGGGTGACACTCCACCAGTAGGCGTGGCCGGCCAGGCCGTGGGGGTGGAAGAGGGCGCGTTGCCGGTATCGGGTCCGGCCGCGCTCGTCCCGTTCGGAGGCCAGTTCGAGCCAGGCAAGGCCGGGCAGCCGCATCTCCGCGCGCAGCCGCAGCAGTTTCCCCGGTTCGATCTCCTCGACCCGCCAGAAGTCGAGTGAGTCACCGGCCCGGAGCCGTTGGGCGTCGCGTCTGCCGCGGCGCAGGCCGACACCGCCGACGACCCGGTCGGCCCAGCCCCGCAGAGACCACGCCAGTGGGAAGGAGTACCAGCCGTTCCCGCCGCCGATCCCCTCGATCACCCGCCAGAGGGCATCGGGGGTGGCGTCCACGATCCGCTCGCGGTGGTCGGTGTAGAGGCTCCCGCCCGCCCAGTCGGGGTCCGTGGGCAGGGGATCGCTGGGGGCGCCGGGCACCGATGCGCCGGACCAGCGGGTGGCCACCTGTGCTTCCCTGATCCGCTGCAGGGCGAGTTCCAGGGCCCGGTCGAATCCGGTCAGGCCCTGCGGAGGGTCGGGGACGTACTGGGCGATGTCGTGCTCGTGGCAGACGACTTCATGGCGCAGGGATTCCGTCAGCGGGCGGGCGATGGCGCTGGGCACAGGCGTGACCAGCCCTACCCAGTGGCTGGAGAGCCCCGGTGTGAGGACCGGGACGGGGAGGATCAGCCGGCGGGGAAGGCCGGTGACCGCCGCGTAGCGCCGCATCAGGTCGCGATACGTCATGACGTCCGGCCCGCCGATGTCGAAAGCGCGGTTCACGGCCGCCGGCAGCCCGGCGCAGCCCACCAGGTACCTCAACACGTCGCGGACGGCGATGGGCTGTAGGGGCGTATGGACCCAACTGGGCGTGACCATCAGGGGCAGCCGCTCGGTGAGATAGCGGAGCATTTCGAAGGAGGCCGATCCCGAGCCGATGACCACCGCCGCCCGCAGCTCAGCGGTCGGCACCCCCGAGTCCAGGAGGATCCGTCCCACCTCGGCGCGGGAGCGCAGATGCGGTGAGAGGTCGCTCTCGGGAACGCCGGGCGGGGTGAGCCCGCCCATGTAGACGATCCGGGAGACACCCGCCTCGTGGGCCCGTTCGGCGAAGAGCCTGGCCGCGCGGCGGTCGACCTCCTCAAAGTTCTTGCCCGTGCCCAGGGCGTGTACGAGGTAGTACGCGACGTCCACGCCGTTCAGCGCCGACCGCAGGGAGGCGCCGTCGGTGACGTCGCCCTGTACGACTTCGGTCTCCGCGGCCCAGGGGTGGTCGCGGAGCTTGCCGGGGGTACGGGCGAGGCAGCGGACCCCGTGCCCGGCGGCCAGCAGCTCCGGCACCAGCCGGCCACCGATGTAACCGGTCGCACCGGTCACCAGACACCGCAGCGGCCTGCCGCTGCCGCTCGTTGCCACATCTGCCTCCCGGGGCGTGCTCCACCCATGGAGCCTCGTAACGATCCTCGGCATGAGGAATCGTCTGTATTCATCCTTACCGGTATCGCGGAAAGGTCACCCGCGTTAGTGCTCCTGTCGGTGCGCCACGGCCATCTGCCACATGCCGCACCCGCGGCCGGCACCCGGCTGCGGCATGTGGGAGAGCGGCAGGGGTACGCGGAGGCGGCCCTTGTTCCGCGATCCGGAGGTCTGCCATGCGTACCAACCTCAACCGAATGGTCGGCGCCGCGACCGCGCTCTACAGCCTGGCGATCATGGTCAAGCCCATGTGGCTCGCGAAGCCCTGCCGGCTCACCATGGGGCCGGACGGCTCAGTGCCTGCCGACACCCGCTTGCTGATCAAAGCCATCGGAGCCCGGGACACCGCTATCGGATTGGCGATGCTGACCGCGGGCAGCACACAGTCCCGCCGGGAGGCCACGGCGTGCCGTATCGCAGCGGATGCCGCCGACGCCGCTGTGTTCGGAGCCTTGCTGGATGACCGCCGGGCCCGTGTCAAGGTCGCCGCGTTCGCGCTGGCCTGGTCCGGCCTTTCGGCTTTCACTCTCTGTGGTCCGGGTCATCGTGGCAGCGCCGTGAAGAAGTGAGGGCGGGGCGGCCTGCCTCGGATGGGTGGCGTGTCCACTGGACGGTGTCGTCAGGCCGTTCCTCCTCGGTCGCTCGTATGTCGCTTCTTGGCGGGAGGCAGCAGCGCACGCAGGGCACCGATGAAGTCCGTCATGTGCATGGCCCCCTCCGGGAGGGGGTCTGCCATCCAGGTCCCGCAGCGTGTACGGGTGCCCGGGTCACCGTCCTGGCCTCCTATAGGCATTGTGGGTCGGCGAAGCCGGTGGTACGGGCCCAGAGAACCACCGCAGCGGGCCGGATCCGTGTGATCGCATCCCGGAGCGCCCGCGCGGGGAGATCGCTGCTGAGTACGCTGGTCTGTCCGCACTCGGCCAGGGCCGCTGCCAGGGCAGCCAGCGGCAGTACGTGCCGCTCGCCGGGAGTGGCAGCCAGCAGGATCGGCGCCCTCGGACTCCGGCGGCCGGCACACCCATCGGCATGGCTGCGGAGACCGGCTTCCATGAGGCCGCTCGTCACGTGCTCCGCCTCGACGCCGCAGCCGGTCCTCTCCCAGTGCGTGCCCATGGAGGTCAGCACCGGTTCGAAGATGTGCGTCCAGGCGGGCACCGCGCCGCGATCGGAAAGGGCCGCGGAGACCATGCGGGTCACCGCTGCCGTGTCCAGCGCGTGCATGGCCTGCGTCAGTTCCGCCGCGGTGACCGGCTCCCGGAAAGCTCGCGGCGCTCCCACCGCCGGGCCGTTCGGGGCATTTTGAACCACCTGTGCTGCCTGAGCCGCCGGTACACCCCCACGCACCAGAGTGCACATCTGCCGCAACCGCTCGAGATCCTGCATCGAGTACCGGCGGTGCCCGCCGGCGGTACGCGCTGAAGGCCCCAGCCCGTAACGGCGCTCCCAGGC
>DOWQ01000719.1 GCA_003519485.1 Streptomyces sp.
CCCTTCGGGTCCTCGAGCTTCTTCAGGTCGTGCTTGCCGTAGGCCCAGTGCGGCGACCACAGGGTGACGACGACCGGCTCCTTCTTGGCCAGGGAGCGCTCCAGCTCGGCGAGCATGGTGGAGGTACTGGACGAGACGACCTCGTACTCACCCTCCAGGCCGTACTCCTTCAGCACCTTCTTGTTCAACGTCCCCATCATCCCGGCACTGGACTCAATGCCGATGATCTTGCCGTCGAACTTCTCCCCCTTGCCCTTCAGATCCGCCAGCGAATCAACACCCTTGACGTACGACGGAACCGTCAACTCCAACGACGTCGGCCCGTACCAGGAACCCAGATCCGTCATCCGGTCGCCGTACTTCTTCCAGTACTCCTGATGCGTCGTCGGCAACCACGCGTCGGTCTGGAAGTCGATCTCGCCCTCGGCGAGCGCGGTGTAGAGCGGGCCCGGGTCGAGCTGCTTCACATCGGGCTTGTAGCCGCGCTGCTCCAGCATCTCCTTCCACAGGAAGGTGGAGGCGATGCCCTCGTCCCAGGGGATGTAGCCCATGTCGATCTTCTTGCCCTGGCCGACGTTCGCGGCATCGGTGACCTTCTTCTCGTCCGTGCCGGACGAGGCGAGGTTCAGGCCGCCCGCGAGGAGGGCCAGGACGACGACGCCGACGACCGCGAAGGCGGTGCCGGGCCGGTAGTTGAGGACCTTGGCGCCACCGCTCGTCGCCGCGTTGACCTTGGCGAGCGCGCGCCGGCCCAGCGGCGAGACCCGCTGGTTCAGGGCGCTCGTCATCCGGTCCAGGTACATGGCGAGGATGACGACCGCCAGGCCGCTCTCGAAGCCGGAGCCGATGTTGACCCGCGTCACGGCGTCGTAGACCTGCTGGCCGAGGCCGCCGGCGCCGGCCATGCCCGCGATGACGACCATGGACAGACCGAGCATGATGACCTGGTTGACACCTGCCATCACCGTGGGCAGCGCGAGCGGGAACTGCACCCGCATCAGCGTGTCGCGGGGGCTGGTGCCGAAGGCGTGTGCGGCCTCGACGAGCTCGGCGTCGACCTGCCGGATGCCGTGCTCGGTCATCCGTACGCCGGGCGGCATCGAGAAGATGATGGTGGCGACCAGGCCCGGGGTGATGCCGATGCTGAAGAACACCACGCCGGGGATCAGGTAGACGAAGGCGGGCATCGTCTGCATGAAGTCCAGGACGGGGCGCAACGTGGTGCTGACCGCCTTGCTGCGCGCCGCCAGGACGCCCAGCGGGATGGCGATCACCAGCGTGATCACACTCGCGACGAGCACCAGCGACAGGGTGGACATTGCGGCTTCCCACAGGCCCACCGCGTCGATGACCACGAAGCCGGCGAAGGCCAGCAGGGCGGGCAGCAGACCGCGCAGCCAGACGGCCACGACGGTGAAGATGCCGGCCATCAGCAGCGGCTGCGGACCGGCGAGTACGGCGTTGACGCTGTCGTACATCCCGGTGAGCACGGTGTTGACGAAGTCGAAGAGCCAGCTGAGGTGGGACTGCAGCCAGTTGACGCCGCCCTCGACCTTCTCGCCCAGCTTGATGTCAGGCACGTGCGACCACCTTGTCCGCCTCGGTGCCGGTCTCGTCCGCGGCGTCCGCGGCGTCCGGCTCGGAACCGGTCCCGGCGTCCGCGATCTGCGCCTGCTCGCCGAGCGCGGCCAGCAGGGTGTCCCGGGCCACGACGCCGATGAGGTCGCCCTCGGCGTCGGTCACGGCGACCGCCAGCCCGCTGCTGGAGCAGGGCGTGAACAACTCGGCGATCGGGGTGTCCGCGCTGACCGTGGCCGGCGCGGCGTCGATCACGTCCTGGCCGGTGCGCATCCTCGCGCCGTAGTCGGTCACGCTGCCGAACGCGGTGTCCGGCTCGGCCATGATGGAACCGGCGGTCAGCACCCGCGAGCGGTCCACGTCCTGGGTGAAGGAGGCCACGTAGTCGTTGGCCGGCCGTACGAGAATGTCCTCGGCGGTGCCGGTCTGGACGATCCGGCCGTCGCGCATGACGGCGATCCGGTCGCCGAGCCGCATGGCCTCGTTGAGGTCGTGCGTGATGAACACGATGGTCTTCTTCAGCCGCTTCTGGAGTTCGAGGAGCTGGTCCTGCATGTCACGGCGGATCAGCGGGTCGAGCGCGCTGAACGACTCGTCCATGAGCAGCAGGTCGGCGTCGGTGGCCAGCGCCCGGGCCAGACCCACACGTTGCTGCATGCCGCCGGACAGCTCGTCGGGCCAGGACGTCTCCCAGCCCTTGAGGCCGGCGAGTTCGAGGGCCTCGGTGGCCCGCCGGTGCCGCTCGTCGGCCGGTACGCCCTGGACCTCGAGGCCGTAGCCGGCGTTCTCCAGCACGCTGCGGTGCGGGAAGAGGGCGAAGTGCTGGAAGACCATGCTGATCTTCTTCGAGCGCACCTTGCGCAGCTCGCGCGGCTTCAGCGCGGTCAGGTCCTGGCCGTCGAAGAGCACCCGCCCGGCGGTGGGCTCCAGCAGCCCGTTGAGCATCCGCAGCAGAGTGGACTTGCCCGAGCCGGAAAGGCCCATGACGACGAATATCTGGCCCTCCTCGACGTCGATCGAGGCGTCGACCACCGCCGCGGTCGTTCCACGGGCCCGCAACTCGTCGCGGCTGGTCCCCCCTTCGAGCTTTTCCACGGCGTCACTGGGTCGTCTTCCGAACACTTTGTACAAGCGCTCAGCTTGGAGCCTGGCCACATACACCTCTCGCATAGAACGGGAAACGACCCGCCTCCCCCGCCGGCGGGTCGTGGAGCAGTGCAGGTCATGGGCCTGCAGGACTCCCCCGAGTTTTGTTGAAAACCCGACAGAGTCCGCTCCGGATGGGCGGCTGCCCGGGTTCGATCAGCGCAAACCTTTTCGTGGCTCAGTTCACAGGCGGAAGAGGTTTTGGCGGCGGATACAGTAGCGTTCGCCCTTTATGTCCGAATGGCCCGCGTCGTCGACCTCCCCGGCGCTGTCGGTCCCGTACGGCATCATTCGATACGTGACCCGACGCCTGATGCTTCTCGACACCGCATCCCTCTACTTCCGCGCCTACTTCGGCATGCCCGACTCGGTCCGGGCGCCCGACGGCACCCCGGTCAACGCGGTGCGCGGGCTGCTGGACTTCATCGCCCGGCTCGTGCAGGACCATCACCCCGACGACCTGGTCGCCTGCATGGACGCCGACTGGCGGCCGGCGTGGCGGGTGGAGCTGATCCCCACCTACAAGGCGCACCGGGTCGCCGAGGAGGTGCCGGGCGGCACGGACGCCGAGGTGGTGCCCGACACCCTCTCCCCCCAGGTCCCCGTCATCGAGGCCGTTCTGGACGCGCTGGGCATCGCCCGCGTGGGCGTCGCCGGATACGAGGCGGACGACGTGATCGGCACCCTGGCCGGGCACGCCGCCGGCCCGGTGGACATCGTCACCGGCGACCGCGACCTCTATCAACTGGTGGACGACCGACGAGGCATCCGCGTGCTCTACCCGGTGAAGGGCGTCGGCACCCTCCAACTGGTCGACGAGGCCGCCCTCCGCGAGAAGTACGGCGTGGACGGCCCCGGTTACGCCAACCTCGCGCTGCTGCGCGGCGACGCGAGCGACGGCCTGCCCGGCGTCCCCGGCGTCGGCGAGAAGACCGCCGCCAAGCTCATCGCGGCCTACGGCGATCTCGCCGGCGTCATCGCCGCGGCCGGGGACCCGGCCTCGAAGCTGACCCCGGCGCAGCGCAAGCGGCTGGTCGACGCCCGGGACTACCTCGCGGTGGCGCCGAAGGTCGTCAAGGTCGCGTCCGACGTCCCGCTGCCCGCCTTCGACCCGGCTCTCCCGACGGCCCCGCTCGACCCGGCCGGGCTCGAGAAGCTCGCCGCGCGCTGGGGCCTCGGCGGCTCACTGCAGCGACTACTGACGACGCTCGTCCGGACGAACTGATAACTTAGGCATACCTAAGTTCCCCACTGTCAGGGAGGACACCGTGCCGGATCGTCCGGTTCGTCAGCAGCCGCAATCCCGACGGGCCCGGGTGATCCGTACGGAGCGGCTGACCCCGCTCATGGTGCGGGTCGTCCTCGGCGGCGACGGCCTCGCCGGCCTCGAGGCGGGCAAGTTCACCGACCACTACATCAAGCTGCTGTTCCCGGTGCCGGGCGTCACCCATCCCGAGCCGTTCGACATCGCCCGGATCCGCGCCGAGCTGCCCCGCGACCAGTGGCCGCGGCCCCGGACGTACACCGTCCGCAGCTGGGACGCCGACGCCCGGGAGCTCGCCGTCGACTTCGTCGTCCACGGCGACGAGGGACTCGCGGCACCCTGGGCTGCCGCGTGCCGGCCGGGCGACCAGGTCATCGCCCGGGGTCCCGGCGGCAAGTGGGCCCCCTCCCCCGAGGCCGACTGGCACCTGTTCGTCGGCGACGAGTCGTCCATCCCCGCCATCGAGGTGGGCCTCGCGGCGCTGCCGGCGGACGCCCGCGGGCTGGCGCTGATCGAGGTGGGCGAGCACACCGTCGCGCTGGCGGCTCCGGAGGGTGTGGAGGTGCGCTGGCTGGTCCGCGGCGACGAACCGTACAGGGAGGACCGGCTCGCCGCGGAGCTCGGGTCCCTGCCGTGGGAGGGGCTGGGCGACGTCGACGTCTTCGCACACGGCGAGCGCGGCGCGATGAAGGCGCTCAGGGCGGTGTTCCGCGACCGCGGAGTGCCCTCCGAGCGGCTCTCGATCTCGGGCTACTGGGCCCTGGGCCGCAAGGAGGACGAGTTCCAGGCCGAGAAGCGGACCGAGCTCGGCCGCATCTGACCACAGGCCGGCTAACCGGACTCCGACGGGCTGGGTGACGGATCCGCCTGCTCCCCTGAGGGGCTCGGCAGGTCCTCGGGCTCCCAGTTGCAGCGGTGCTCCAGGGCGCCGCGCACCCAGTCCGGGTGGTCGGGCCGGTAGGCCTCCAGGTTCCAGCTCTGCTTCCGCGGGGCGCCCAGCACGTGACAGTCGAACTGCTGCTTGAGCGAGTCGGGCGACGACAGCGCCGGCTGGAGCGCGACGGCCTGCCGCCACCCCTGTTGCTCGAACAGCTCCCGTGCGCCCGGCGTCCCCAACCCGCCCCCGAGCAGCGCGTGCCCGAACGGCGTGCGGGTGACCGCGTACATCGGCTCGTCGCGCTCGGTCGCGACGGTGACGGCGTCGATGACCTGTCGGCCCACCCACAGCTCCGCCGTGATCACCCCGGTGTGTCGTTCCTCCGGGGTCACCGTGAGCACCAGCGACCCGTCGCGCGCGGACAGCGCGGACGCGACCGGCTGTCCGTCCTCGTCCAGGACCTCGGGTTCCGGGACGGCGGCCAGGAAGCCGTCGGGCAGGGTGCCGATCACCGCCACCCCGCCGTTCACGGTCAGCTCCGGGCCCCCCGGCAGCCGCAGCTCGAGCCGCGTGGGGCCCGATCGATCCGCGACCGTGGCAATGACCTGGAGCGCGTCCGACGGCTGTTCTGCCACCTCCGCCCCCGGGCCGGCGTCGAGAGTGGGCGCCGCTCCGGGTCTGACGGTGAGCGAGCCCAGCGGCTGGGCGCGGACCGATGGCTGCACCGTCGGCGAGGCGCTCGGTGAGCCCGTGGGGCTCGGAACCTGACTGGGGGAAGCCGATGCCGAGGGTCCGTTCGTGGCGGGCGGTGCATCGGGCGTGGGCGTCGGACCCGGCGCGGAGGCGCAACCCGCCAGCGCCAGGCACGCCATCATCGCCGCGACTGCCCGCACCTCGCCCTCCTTCCCGTCTCGAGTCCGCTTTCCGGGAACCATGATCGCCCAGGCCGGGCGGCCGGGGAAAACCCGTCGTGACCTTGCTACCAGTGGATAGGCTCAAGGACATGGAAAATGCCGAACACGGTACGCCCGGCGTCTACTCGTCCAAGGGCAAGGCGTTCGAGCGCGACTCCCGCTACATCACCACGAGGATCATGGCCGAACCGCGCGAGGGCACCGACGACTACCCGGTCGAGCCCGGCCGCTACCGGCTGATCGCCGCGATGGCGTGCCCCTGGGCGAACCGCAGCATCATCGTGCGGGAGCTGCTGGGTCTGGAGGACGTCATCTCCCTCGGCAAGCCGGGCCCCACGCACGACCAGGACTCCTGGACCTTCGACCTCGA
>DOWQ01000348.1 GCA_003519485.1 Streptomyces sp.
CCGTCCGTGGTCCGCCCGGTCGGGGCACGCCGGCCGGCCCGGGCAGATGGCCCGCTCCGGCAGGGCGGCCCGCTCGGGGAGGGCGGCGCGCTCCGGGAGGGCGGCCTGCTCGCGGTGCCAGCCGCTCTCCTCGCGCAGCCGCAGCCATGCCGTCGTCTCCTCCGGCGGCATCGCCGCCGCGACCAGCCAGCCCTGCACGGCGTCGCAGCCGAGGTCCCGCAGCCGCTCCCAGGTCTCGTCGTCCTCGACGCCCTCCGCGACGACGAGCAGGCCGAGCGAGTGCGCGAGGTCGACCGTGCAGCGGACGATCTCGGCGTCCTCCGTGTCGACCGCGAGCCGGGCCACGAAGGACCGGTCGATCTTGAGTTCGCTGACCGGCAGCCGGCGCAGGTGCACCAGCGAGGAGTAGCCGGTGCCGAAGTCGTCCAGGGACATCTTCACGCCGTGCCCGCTCAGCCCGGCGAGGGTGTCGGCGGCCCGCTGCGGGTCCTCCAGGAGGACGTGTTCCGTTATCTCGAGCTGGAGCGCGGCGGGCGGGACTCCGTGCCGGGCGAGCCGGGCGGCCACCGCGCCGGCGAAGCCGGGGGTGTGCACGTCGCGGGGGGAGACATTGACGGCGACCGGGACCATCAGGCCGGACGCCCGCCATGCTGCGACCTGGCCGAGGGCCGTCTCCAGTACGTACTCCGTCAGGTGCGGCATCAGCCCGGAGGACTCGGCGATGGCGATGAACTCGTCGGGGCTCACCCGGCCGCGCTCCGGATGCACCCAGCGGACCAGGGCCTCCAGGCCCGTCACCCGGCCGTCGAAGCTGACCTTGGGCTGGTAGTGCAGCTCGACGTCGCCGGCGTCCAGGGCGCGCCGCAGGTCGCCCAGCAGGCCCAGCCGGTCCGGGGTGTTGCCGTCCCGCTTGGCCTCGTAGACCTCGCAGCCGCTACGGTCCCGCTTGGCCTGGTACATCGCCACGTCCGCGCGGCGCAGCAGGTCCTCGGCGTCGAGCGCGTGGTCGGGGAACACGGCGACACCGGCGCTGGCCTCCAGGACGAGGGTCAGCCCGTCGAGATCGAGCGGCGAGCCGAGCGCGGCGACGAGCTGCCGGGCCATCCGCTGGGCGCTGGTGGTGGAGTCGGCCACCGGGAGCAGCACGGCGAACTCGTCGCCACCGAGGCGCGCGGCCTCGGCTCCGGGCGGCAGGGCGAGCCGGAGCCGCTCCGCGATCTGGAGCAGCAGGCGGTCGCCCGCCAGGTGCCCGAGCGTGTCGTTGACGGACCGGAAGCGGTCGAGGTCGATCAGAACGAGAGCGCTCCGGGCCCCGATCCGCTCCGCGTCGTCGAGCGCGGCCCAGGCGCGCTCCAGCAGCCACTGGCGGTTCGGGAGGCCGGTGAGCGGGTCACGGAGCTGTTCCTCGGCGCGGGCGCGGGCGATCCACAGGGTGGAGTCGAGGGCGATCAGCGGGACCGCGAACAGCGGCAGCAGCACCGGCATACTCATGCCGACCACACAGATCAGCGGGGCGATGCCGAGCAGCGCGACCCCGAGGAGGGCCTGCCGCGCCAGCGCCGTCCGGGCGACGCTGGGCAGCCCGCCGGTGCGCGGGGCGACGCAGTACCAGAGCAGGACCCGGGTCACCAGGAGATAACCGAGGGCCGTGGAGAGCAGTTCGGGGAGCACCAGCAGCTCCCAGCCGGCGGGATCCCAGGGAATCTCCACGGACGGGGCGGTGCCGTAGAGCCGGAGCACCAGGGCCGCGACCCCGATGCCGATGATGTCGACGGCGCCGTGCAACAGCCCCTGCCGCCACCAATGGTGGCGGGCGGCGCTGACCAGGACGACGACCGCGAGGCTGACGAGCACGGCCGGCACCCAGCCGTACAGGAGCAGCACGGCGAGGGTGAGGGCGGACCCGGAGCCGGTGCCGCCCCACCAGCGCTCGCGGCCGAGCGCGACCAGGTGGCCCACGATGATCCCGGTGAGCACGGCGAGGGCCCAGCCGACGGGCCCGGTGGGGAAGAGCGCTCTGCCGTCGAGGAACACCCGGAAGACGCCGGCGGCCAGCGCGCAGGCGGCCACGGCGAAGGTGGCCGCCCGCAGCAGCGCGGGCGTCGGCCTGCGCAGCCGTGGCGCCGGATCGGCGCTTTCGGTCGGTTTCATTCCCGTCCCTCTCACAGCCGGCGGTGCCCAGGTACGTCAGGACGCCGTCCAGAGCGGATCATGGCCGGGCCGCCTGCCGCACCGATGGAGGTGCCACCACATCTGAGATCCCGCCACACGACTCCGCACGGCGGGCGCACTCCCTCAACAGTAGGCTGCCCACTGCCCGCGCGGGCAATGATCGGCACGGGTCGCCCGAATGCGATCGAGGCACCCGGAAGGGTCTGGTATATGCTGTACGGGCGCTATCTGACGGCTATTCGGGGGACGCCAGTGCGACTTCGCGGGCGGCGTCGGCACCTTGTTCGAGCAGCACCGCGAATCCGGCCTCGTCGAGCACGGGAACCTTCAGTTGGACGGCCTTGTCGTACTTCGAGCCGGGGCTGTCGCCGACCACGACGAAGCCGGTCTTCTTCGAGACGGAGCCCGCCACTTTCGCGCCGCGGCTCTGCAACGCCGCTTTCGCGCCATCCCTGGTGTGCGAAGCAAGAGTGCCGGTGACGACGACGGTGAGGCCCTCCAGCGGCCGGGGCCCCTCGTCCTCGCCGGCCTCCTCCTCCATCCGCACCCCGGCGGCGCGCCACTTCTCCACGATCTCGCGGTGCCAGTCCTCCGCGAACCACTGCTTGAGGGAGGCCGCGATGGTCGGCCCGACACCCTCGGTGGCGGCCAGCTCCTCCTCGCCGGCCTCCGCGACCCGGTCCAGCGAACGGAACTCCCTGGCCAGCGCCTCGGCCGCGACCGGCCCCACATGGCGGATCGACAGGCCGGTGATGATCCGGGCGAGCGGGCGTTCCTTGGCCGCCGCGATGTTCTCCAGCATGGCGAGGGTGTTCTTCTTGGGCTCGCCCTTCTGGTTGGCGAACAGGGTGACGACCTTCTCCTCACCCGTCCGGGGATCCCGCTTGGGGAGTCCGCTGTCGGGGTCGAGGACATAGGACTTGATGGGAAGCAGCTGCTCGATCGTCAGGTCGAACAGGTCGCCCTCGTCGCGCAGCGGCGGCTCGGCGGGCTCCAGGGGCTGGGTCAGCGCGGTGGCGACGACATAGCCGAAGTTCTCGATGTCGAGGGACTTGCGGCCCACCAGGTAGAACACGCGCTCCCGCAGCTGGGCGGGGCAGGTCCGCGCGTTGGGACAGCGCAGATCGATGTCGCCCTCCTTCATGGGGCGCAGCTCCGTGCCGCAGTCGGGGCATTCGGCGGGCATCACGAACTCCCGCTCGCTGCCGTCCCGCAGATCGACGACGGGGCCAAGGATCTCCGGGATGACGTCACCCGCCTTGCGCAGCACGACGGTGTCCCCGATGAAGACGCCCTTGGCCTTGACCACCTCCTGATTGTGGAGGGTGGCGAACTCGACCTCGGAGCCGGCGACGGTGACCGGCTCGACGACGGCGTACGGCGTGACCCGGCCGGTGCGGCCGACCCCCACCCGGATGTCCACCAGCTTGGTGTTGACCTCCTCCGGCGCGTACTTCCAGGCGATGGCCCAGCGGGGCGCGCGGGAGGTGGAGCCGAGCCTGCCCTGCAGGGGCACCTCGTCGACCTTGACGACGACGCCGTCGATCTCGTGCTCCACGGAGTGCCGGTTGTCGCCGTAGTACGCGATGAACTCGCGCACTCCGGCCAGATCCGCCACCACCCGGCTGTGCGGGGTGGTGGGCAGGCCCCACTCGCGCAGCAGGTCGTAGGCGTTCGACTGGAGGTCGATGTCGAAGCCCTCGCGGGCGCCGATGCCGTGCACCACCATGTGCAGCGGGCGGGTTGCGGTGACCTTGGGGTCCTTCTGCCGGAGCGAACCGGCGGCGGCGTTCCGCGGGTTGGCGAACGGCGGCTTCCCGGCCTCCACCAGGCGGGCGTTCAGCTCCGTGAACCGCTCCATCGGAAAGAAGACCTCCCCGCGGACCTCCACCAGCGGCGGGACGTTCTTCCCCGTCAGCCGCTCGGGGATGTCGGAGATGGTGCGGACGTTGGGCGTGATGTCCTCGCCGGTGCGGCCGTCGCCGCGGGTCGCCGCCCGGGTGAGCCGGCCCTGCTCGTACGTCAGATTGACCGCCAGGCCGTCGATCTTCAGCTCGCAGAGGAAGTGGTAGGAGGTGCCGCTCAGCTCGCGCTCGATCCGGTCGCCCCAGGAGTCCAGCTCCTCGTCGTCGAAGGCGTTGTCCAGGCTGAGCATCCGCTCGCGGTGCTCGACGGCGGTGAACTCCGTTTCGTACGCCCCGGAGACCTTCTGGGTGGGCGAGTCGGGTGTGCGCAGCCCGGGGTGCCGCTCCTCCAGCTCCTCCAGGGAGCGCAGCAGCCGGTCGAACTCCGCGTCGCTCACGACGGGGGCGTCCTTGACGTAGTACCGGAAGCGGTGCTCCTCGACCTGCTCGGCCAGCCGCTGGTGCTCCTCCCGCGCCTGCGCGGGCACCGCCGGATCCGCTCCCGCGGCGCTCGCGTCGAGCTCCGGCCCCGCTCCGGACGAGTCCGCTCCTGCCGAGCCCGCCGAGCCCGCCCCCGCCGTCGTCCGCTGTTCACCGGCCACCGTGTCGCCTCCCGTTGTGGTCACTCAGGGTTGTCCGCGAGGGACCTCGCGGCCCGGACGCAGTGAGCGAGCGCGGCGCGCGCGTATGCCGGTGAGGCACCCGCGAGACCGCATGCCGGGGTGACCACCACGGACTCCGCGAGAGCCCCCGGCGCCAGCCCCAGCCTGCGCCACAGCGTCCTGACGTCCATGACGCTACCGGCAGGGTCCGACAACGGGGCGTCCGTGCCGGGCACGATTCCGGCGAACAATGCCGTACCGCCCTCGACCGCTTCCCCGATCCGGTCGTCGTCACGCTCCGTGAGAAGGGAGAAGTCGAACGACACCCCCGCCACGCCCGCCCGGCGGAGCAGGTCGAACGGCACGTCGGGCGCGCAGGAGTGCACGACCACCGGACCGTCCGCCGCCCCGATGACGTCCCGCAGCGCGCCCTCGGCCACGGCCCGGTCCACGGACCGGTAGGTCCGGTAGCCGCTGGCCGTCCGCACCTCGCCGCGCAGCACCGAGGTCAGCGACGGCTCGTCCAGTTGGAGGACGACCTCGGCGCCCGGCACCCGGCGCCGTACCTCCGCGAGATGGTTCCGCAGCCCCTCGGCGAGGGAGCCGGCCAGGTCCCGGTAGGCGCCCGGGTCGCCGAGCAGCGCCTCGCCGTTGCGCCGCTCCAGGCCGGCGGCCAGCGTCCACGGACCGACGGCCTGCACCTTGAGCGGTCCCTCGAAGCCCTGGGTGAACTCCTCCAGCGCGTCGAGGTCCTCGCCCAGCCAGGACCGGGCGCGCCGGGTGTCGCGCCCGGGACGGTCGCCCAGCCGCCAGCCGCTCGGCTCGACATGCGCGTACAGGTCGACCAGCAGCCCGATCGTCCGGCCGGTCATGTCCGCCCCGGGGCCCCGCGCGGGCAGCTCCGCGAGGTGCGGGAACCCCTCCAGCGACCCGGTCACGGTCTTCGCCGTCTCCCGCGCGTCGCCGCCCGGCATCGATCCGACCCCGGCCGCCGCGGCCGGTCCCCAGCTGAACTTCTGCTTCTCGCTCACCCGGGAAGCGTACGAGACGCCGGGGCGTCCGCCACCGCGCGCCGCCGGGGTCCGGGTCGGGTACGGGCCGCGCACCGCTCGGGCACGGGTGGGGTACGGCTCGTACACCGCTCGCACCCCTGCGCGCACCCGCCGCGCGCCCTGGCCGTACGCACCGC
>DOWQ01000344.1 GCA_003519485.1 Streptomyces sp.
TCAAGAAGGTAGAGCGGCCTGAATTGAGCAACCGAAGCGACACCGAGAACGACTGACCGAAATGACTGAGGGGCACGGCCGGCTTTCCGGCCGTGCCCCTCAGTCATGCGTTCATTCGGTCACGCGAGGTGGACCGCGATGCCCTACCAGCGGTACCAGCGACCCCTCTTGCCGCCCGCAGCCGCGGGACGGACGAAGAAGCCGACGAGCCAGAGCACCAGCACGATCACCGCGATCCACCACAGTGCCTTGAGAGCGAATCCCGCCCCGAAAAGAACCAGGGCGAGAAGCAGAACGAGAAGAAGGGGAACCATGTTATCAACCTCCAACCCGGCGTCTGCCCGGCCCATTCACAGAAACGCGAGGGATTCCTCGTTAGTTTCCGTGCCGAGGGGGAAGCCCCATGGCGCCCGGTGCGACCGTGCGTTCAGGAATCATCGCCGAGGTGCGCCCGCACGATCACGACGGGGCACGGGGCGTGATGGCTGATGTGCTGGCTCACCGAACCGAGCAACGCGCCCTTGAACCCGCCCAGCCCCCGGCAGCCGACCACGAGCAGCGAGGCGCCGCGAGCCGCGTCGAGCAGCACTTGGACGGGGCCGCCCGGCTGGGTCAGCGCGCGGATCTCCACCGGCGGCGCGGCGCCGACCGTCTCCGCGATAGTGGTGAGCAGCGTCTGCTGGGTGGATTCCTCGATGGTCTCCTCGGTCGGGGCGGCGGGGGGCATCATCCCGCCCCAGGTCACGTAGCCGGGCCACTCCCAGGCCATGACCGCGTCGATCGAGGCGCCGGTGAGCCCGGCCTGCCGTACGGCCCAGCGCAGGGCCTCACGTGAGGGCTCGGAACCGTCCACTCCGACCACGATGCGGTCATCGGCCCGGCCGGTCGGGTCGGTCATGTCGTCTCCTCGGCTCGTCGGGTGGGCACTCTTGTTCCCTATGGCCTTTTTCAGACTATCTCTTAAGTTCTGACCTGGTCCGCTACGGTCCGCTCCGGTCGTGGCGATCGCGCCGGCCAGGGAGCTCACCGGTGCTCCGCCACGACGGCTCCGGTCACCGGACCGACCGCCTGCCCGCCCATAGCAGTCCCCACGCGCATTCCACCCCGATCGCGCCCCCTGTGGGCGCGCACAACCCCTCCGCCTAGCACCTGGGAGCCTGCCCCGATCTCTGTCCGGGCCATGGACTGACGTTCCGGCCGGTGGTGTCGTGGCCGCTCCGTCCCGCCCCACACAAGGAGGGCCCTTGCGCGCCTGGCAGGTCCACGAACCGGGGGAGCCCGTCGATGTGCTGTGCCTGGAGAACATCTCCGATCCGGTGCCGGGGCCGGGGCGGATCCTCGTACGGGTGCTGGCCGCGGTGGTCAACTTCCCCGACGCCCTGTTGTGCCGCGGGCTCTACCAGGTCAGGCCGCCGCTGCCCTTCGTGCCAGGGCTGGAGGTCTGCGGAGTGGTGATCGGAACGGGCGAGGGCGTGACGTCCCCGGCCGTCGGCGACCGGGTCGTCGGCCTCTCCGTCCTGCCCCACGGGGCTTTCGCCGAACGCACGTTGATGGATGCCGGCTCCGCGCTCCCCGCTCCCGCCGCACTCGACGACGCGGCGGCGGCCGCCTTCTACGTCAGCTACCAGACGGCCTGGTTCGGGCTGCACCGGCGGGCGGCGCTGCGCGCGGGCGAGACCCTGCTCGTACACGCGGCGGCAGGTGGCGTCGGCAGTGCGGCCGTGCAGCTCGGCAAGGCCGCCGGCGCCACTGTGATCGGGGTCGTGGGCGGCCCGGAGAAGGTGGAGCTCGCCCGGGGGCTCGGCGCCGATGTCGTCGTCGACCGGCACCGCGAGGACTTCGCGGGTGTCGTGGAGGACGTCACCGCCGGGCGCGGCGCGGACGTCGTCTACGACCCGGTGGGCGGTACGGCGTACACCGGGTCCACGCGCTGTGTCGCCTTCGAGGGCCGCATCGTCGTCGTCGGCTTCGCCAGCGGCGTGGTGCCCCGGCCCCAGCTGAGCCGGGCGCTGCTCGGCAATTACTCCATCCTCGGCCTGTACTGGGGCTTGTACGCCCGGCGCAGCCGCGCCGAGGTCCGGCGGGCGCACGCGGAGCTGACCGCACTCGTCGACCGCGGTGCCGTCGTCCCGCTCGTCGGCGAGCGGCTGCGGCTCGCTGATGTCGCGGACGGCCTCCAGCGGCTCGCGGACGGGACGACCGCAGGACGGGCGGTGATGCTCCCGGACCAGCGGGCTGCCAACCACCGCACGGGTCTGCTGCCGCAGGGAGCCGAGATGGGGCGGGTGTCGGGCCGGGGGGCCGGTGGTCGAAGGGGGGATCCACATGAGGGAGTTTCCTGATGAGACCGGTGGACGAAGAGCACGGCGGCGGCAACCCGGAGCGCCGGCCCCGACGGCTGTACGGGCGGCACGCCGAACTGAGGGCGGTCGGCGGACTGCTGGACGGGGCGCGCCGTGGCACGGGCGGTGCCCTGCTGATTCTGGGCGAGCCCGGTCTCGGGCGCAGCGCACTCCTCGACCGGGCGGCGGCGCAGGCCGGAGGCGCCCTCGTGCTCCGTACCCGCGCGGTGGCCGCCGAACGACGGATCCCGTACAGCGGCCTGCACGCCCTGCTCGCCCCGGCTGCCGCGCGCCCGTACCCGCCGACGCCCCGCACCGCACCCCTGGCGGAGGCTCTCCGGCTGCTGGAACGGCCGCCGGTTCCCGGTGCCCCGGTCGGCCGCTCGGCGGCAGCCTCCCGCAGCCGGTCCGGCTCCTCACCGGCCGGCACTTCCCTTAACCCTGGGAGGGCCGATCCGCAGCCCGGGGGCGGAGGCGCCGCGCCGGAAGTCGGCACCTGCGATACCGGCCGACCCACCGGAGCCCCGGAACGAGCAGCAGTGGACCTGCGAACGGGAGGGGACGGGTCCGCAGGGAGGGGGGTCCGGAACAATCTCGTGTATTTGTGGCCGCAGCGAGGCCGCATCAACATGGCACCGGGTTCCGAGGCCGTAAATATGCG
>DOWQ01000241.1 GCA_003519485.1 Streptomyces sp.
GGCAGCAGGTATCGTTGTCGGGCGTCAGCAGGCGCCGCTAGCTCAGTTGGTTAGAGCAGCTGACTCTTAATCAGCGGGTCCGGGGTTCGAGTCCCTGGCGGCGCACTCACGGTGAACACCGTTGACCAGGGCTTTCTCACTTCGGCGAGAGAGCCTTTCGTCATTTCCGGAGCCATACGGCTCCGGGCCGTGCGGGACATGGAGTTCCGGGCCACGCACCTCCGGCTTCCGCGCCTCCGGAGCGCACACCGCCAGGGGGCGCTCCCCGAGGCACGTCCCTGGGCGGCGGCGGTCCCCCGGTCAGGACGGGACGTCGGGCCGTTCCACCCGTACCGTCCAGCGCCCGTCCGTATCGGTGCCGATGACGTCCACCGACACTCCGCTCTCCGGGTCGGTCAGGCCCTCGCCCACCCTCAGCGGGGCGTCCGCCAGCTCCGGGTAGACCGAGCTCTCCCAGCACGCGCCGGAGCGCGGATGGGCGTCCAGGATCTCGACCGGCCCGCCCGCGGAAGCGGTCTCGCTGTGGACGCGGTAGACGAGCACGCCCTCCGTGCAGGTCGCCATGTCGTTCCCGACCGCCGCCCGCGCCTCGACGGCGAGCACGGTGGCGCGTCCGGTACGGACGACGAGCAGCCGGGGCCCGGCGACGGCCCCGGGGCCGGCCGGTGCCGCGACCGGGACGAGCAGGTGCGCGGTCTCACCACCGCCGTGCACGCAGTTGATCTCCGTCCGGTCGAGCCAGCCGAGCTTCCACTTGTGCCAGCCGATCGGCTCGGGGGAGAGCCCGAACTGGCTTCCCATGAGGTCCCAGTCGCCGACGTAGGTGTCCCAGTCGCCCTTGCCGTCCTTGGGCCGGTGATAGAGGTCCGGAAGGTCGAACACATGGCCGGTCTCGTGGGCCAGGACGTTCCGGTCCGGCGGGCGCTGTTCGAACACAGTGACGATCCTGCGCAGGTCCGTGCCGTCGACCCGCATGGGCTCGTCGAAGTTGACGACCTTGGTGGCGTCGGAGTCGACGCCCGGTGCGTCCGGGTCGGCGACCAGGTAGACGAGGTCGTACCGCGAGAAGTCCACCGCGCGGTCAACGAGCTCCACCGCGTCATTCAGATAGGCGGCTCGCAGGTCGGCGTCCCAGTCCCGCCCTATGCCGTACGCCGTCGACTCCTCGGGCATCTCCAGCCACTTCCGGACAGGATCGATCTGGAGCCGGAACTTTCCGTACGAGGCGCGCTCGAAGAAGCGTGAGGTCGCCGGGAAGTAGTCGGACACCAGTTCGTCCGGCGACGCGATCGGTTCGACGTCCGGGAAGGACAGGAAGACCATCACCGCGTTCAGTTCGCCCTTGGGCTGCGGATAGGTGGTGTTCCAGGTGTCGAGCCCTTCCGAGTGGTGGGCCGTGGTCCGCGTCAGGGCGCAGGCGTCGCCGAGCACGGCCGCCGAGGCCGGTCCCGCCACGAGCGAGGTGGCGAGCAGCGCCGTGAAGGAGGTGGCCGCCGCAGCCGCTCGGCGCAGCCGCGTCCGCGGTCCGCCTCCCACTCCCCCGGGTGTCTTCGGGCGCAGCACGTCGACCTCCCCGGACATGGAAATCGGGACACCCGTCCACTTTGCAGGGATATTGAGTTATGTGCGGCATTTCTTTGGCCCGGTCGAGTGAGGGAACCGGTATGGCAATACGTAACGCAACGTCACGAACAGTCGTCGCCGTCACAGGCTCAGGCACGCCTGTGCAGAAACGATCAGACAGTTGCGCTCCGCCGTCCGGTGGAGGGCCCCTTTCGGTGGAAGGCCCGTTGTGTCAGCCTCTATGATCGGCACATTTCCAGCGCGGTTTACCTGCGGAGGTGGCCGGTCCGGTGCGGGGCCGGCCGCCACAATNNCGGCGCGGGACCGGCCGCCACAACAGTTCTGTACGAGACGAGTTCTCAGCGGGAGTGAACGGTGAGCGGATCGCCCAACAGGCCAAGCGCAGCACCCGGCATCACCCTGCCGCTGGTCACCGAACGTAGCCAGGTGTTCCGCCGATCCCCGGGGTCGCGGCCGGCGGCCCCGCCCCGGCCCCCCGCGCCACCGGTCTGTTCCCCGCCGCCCCGCGCCCCGGCCGCGGCCGACCTCCGGGACGCCCAGGCCGCGTTCAACGCCGCCCAGCTCGCCATGGCCGTCATCGACCGGGACGGCCTGGTCGTCACCGCCAACCGTGCCCTCGGCGCCCTCCTCGGCACCGAGCCCGCTCTGCTGGCCTCCGAGCCGGCCGCCGAACTCGTCGACCTCGGGCAGGACACGCTGACCCGCGCCGCGTACCGGGAGGTGCTGCGCGGACGCGGCGAACGGCTCCGCTGCACCCGGCTGCTCAAACACGCCGACGGGCAGTCCCTCTGGGCCGAGGTCACCGTCTCGCCGCTCCCCGACGACAGCGAGGCCGCCGGCCGCGCGCACGCCTTGCTGTCCGTGGCGGACATCAGCGACCGGCACGAACTCCAGGCCCGGCTGCGGCATCTGCGCATGCACGACCCCGTGACCCGGCTGCCCAACCGTGCCCTGTTCTTCGAACGGCTCACGAACGCACTCGAGGCGGCGGCGTACGACCTGGGCGGCACCGGCAGGATCGGCATCTGCTATCTGGACGTGGACGGCTTCAAGGCGGTCAACGACACCCTCGGGCACCGCGTCGGCGACCAGTTGCTCGGCCTCATCGGCCAGCGTCTGGCGTACTGCGCCGACCAGGCGGGGTACGGCCGCCGGGGTGCCCAGCTCGTGGCCCGGCTCGGCGGCGACGAATTCGCCGTACTGGTCGAGGAGTCCACCGGCACCGAACAGCTGGCCGAGCTGGCCCGGTCCGTTCTCCACACGCTGCAACAGCCGTTCGACCTCGCGGGGCAGCGGCTGTCGCTGTCGGCGAGCATCGGTGTCGTGGAGCGCGCCGCCGCCGGCACGACCGCGACCGGCCTGATGCAGGCCGCCGACACCACGCTCTACTGGGCGAAGGCCGACGGCAAGGCCCGCTGGACCCTCTTCGACCCCGAGCGGAACGCCCACCGGATGACCCGCCAGGCGCTCGCCAGCACGCTGCGGCCCGCGATCGAGCGGGGCGAGTTCACCCTGGAGTACCAGCCGTTGGTGGGGTTCGACGGCGGGGCCGTACAGGGGGTGGAGGCGCTGGTGCGGTGGCGGCACCCGCAGTTCGGCACCCTGCCGCCGAATCGGTTCATCGCGCTGGCCGAGGAGGAGGGCGCGATCGTCGAACTCGGCCGCTGGGTGCTGGCCGCCGCCTGCCGTCAGGCCAGGCGCTGGCAGCTCGAACGCCCGGAGTCGCCGATCTTCGTGAGCGTGAATGTGGCCGTACGGCAGGTGTGGGACTCCGACCTCGTCTCGGACGTGGCGGGCATCCTCGCCGAGACGGGCCTCCCGCCGCACCTGCTGCAGTTGGAGCTGACGGAGTCCGCCGTGATGGGCTCGGCGGGCCGCCCCCTCCAGGCGTTGCAGGCCCTCAGCGACATGGGAATCGCGATCGCCATCGACGACTTCGGCACGGGCTATTCGAATCTGGCGTACCTCAGCCGGCTCCCCGTATCGAACCTCAAGCTGGACGGGGCGTTCGTGCAGGGCTTCCGGGACGAGGTGGCCCCGAACCCGGCGGACGAGACGATCGTCGGCGCGCTGGTCGACCTGGCCCACCGGCTGGGCCTGACGGTCACCGCCGAGTGCGTCGAGAGCGCGGAACAGGCGGAGCGGCTGCGGCAGATCGGCTGCGACACGGGCCAGGGCTTTTTCTACGCCCGACCGCTGACCCCGGAGCGGGTTTCGGCACTGCTGGCGTGAGGGCCGGGGGGTCGGGAGGCTCGGGCTTCGGCGGGGCGGGCTTCGGGAGGCTCGGGCTTCGACGGGGCGGGCTTCGGAGAGGCTCCGGCTTCGGCGGGGCATGTTTGCGGCGGATGGGCGCGGGGGTGAGCGGCTCCGGGCACCACCCCGCAGGCTCCCGGCACGGCGCCTCCGGCCGTAGTCGCGACGGCCGCTTCTCCTCCATGGGACGGACGCCACCACTTCCCGGGGCCGATGCGAGGCGGCAGGCGCGCCGCAAGGCTCGGGCACATGACGATCCGAACACCGAACCGGACAGCCCCGCCGCCGACCACTCCGCCCGGCCGACGCCGGTTCACCCACCGAGGTGGGCGGTGTGAGCGGCACACGCGGTGCCGCTGCTCACGCTGCCGTCCGGACTGTGGCGGGCAGCGATGGCCGTCGGCATCCCCGGGCCGGGGGTCGCCTACGTGCTCGGGCTCGCGGTGGCGACCGAATGCCTGGCGCTGCTGACGCTGGGGCTGGTACGGCCCTGGGGCGAGCGCCTGCCGTACTGGCTTCCGTACTGCGGCGGACGGGCGATACGGCCGATGGCCGTGGTGTTCCCGGCGGCTCTGGGCGCGGCGGCACTGACAGCAGGCCCGCATTCATGCCCGACGACAACCCGGAAGGCCCGATTTCCCGACTCGCTGACCGACTTGAGGCGGAACAACTCAAGACCGGCCACGCCGTTCTCGGGCTCTCGCGCGCAATGATCGAGTCGGAACCCGAGCTCACAGCGGACGAGTTCGCCCATGTCGCTCAGCGCCTGGCGGAGTGCTTGACTGATGCGCTCCGGGTGGCGGAGTCGCGCGGGCAACGTCTCGGCATGTCTGACGAGTTCGCGGAGCCGCTGACCGGGCCGACCGCAAACGCCTCCAAAGCGGCCATGGCGAAGCCAGTCGAGTAGCTACCGCACCCATACGCCACCCGCCGATGCCGGTGAGCCGGGCGAGTCGCCGTCCGCCGGAGCGCCGGCCCGTGCGCTGCTCGTCGTCCTGGCCGCGCGCCGTGAACGGGCTCGTTGTCACGGGCTTTTCACGGCGCGCGGCCGGATGTTTCCGCCGCCGTCAGGCCGCGGGGCCGCCCGGCAATCCGTAGGCGTCGGCTACCAGTTCGTACGAGCGGACGCGCGCCCCGGCGCTGTGCGCGTTCGCCGTGAGCATCAGCTCGTCGGCGCCCGTGCGCGCGGCCAGCGAGTCGAGGCCCTCGCGCACCTGGTCCGGCGTGCCGTGGACGATGTCGGCGAGCCACGAGTCGACGAAGTCCCGCTCCGCCCCGCTGAATTCGTACGCCTCGGTCTCCTCCGGCGTCGGCACCAGACCCGGCCGGCCGGTGCGCAGCCGCAGCATCGAGAGCGCGCCGGTCATGACCTGCCGGCGCGCCTCCTTCTCGTCGTCGGCGGCGAGCGCCGCGACCCCGATCAGGGCGTACGGCTTGTCGAGGACCGCCGAGGGCCGGAAGGACTCGCGGTACAGCTGCAGCGCCGGCACGGTGTTCGCCGCCGAGAAGTGGTGCGCGAAGGAGAACGGCAGTCCCAGCGAGCCCGCCAGCCGGGCGCTGAAGCCGCTGGAGCCGAGCAGCCAGATCTGCGGCCGGTCCGGCGGCTGGACGCCGCCGTTCGCGGTGCCCTGGACCGGGCCGGGGATCGCGTGGATACGGCTGTACGGATGACCGTCCGGGAAGTCGTCGTCCAGGAAGCGGGTCAGCTCGGCGAGCTGCTGCGGGAAGTCGTCGGCCCCCTCGTTGAGTCGGTCCGTACGGCGCAGGGCGGCCGCCGTGGCGCCGTCCGTGCCCGGTGCGCGGCCGAGGCCGAGGTCGACACGGCCGGGCGCGAGGGCCTCGAGGGTGCCGAACTGTTCGGCGATCACCAGAGGCGCGTGATTCGGCAGCATCACCCCACCGGCGCCGAGGCGGATGCGCGTGGTGTTGGCGGCCAGGTAGCCGAGCAACACCGCGGTGGCGGCGCTGGCGATGCCGTCCATGTTGTGGTGCTCGGCCACCCAGAAGCGGTGGAAGCCGCGCCGCTCGGCGGTCCGCGCCAGCTCGACGCTCGTACGCAGGGCGCGGCCGGCCGTGGAGCCGCTGCCCACGGTGGCGAGGTCCAGTACGGACAGCGGGACCGGTGCGGTCCCGCCTGCCGTGCCGCGGATCGTGTCGTGCTCGGTGGCCATGCGGCCTGCCTCCCTGGTCGGTCCCGTCCTGTGCGGACGGGACAACCGGAGACGTGCTCCGCTTATTCCCGCGGAGGTGCGGGAGGCCCTATCGCCCGCCTCCCGCGGCGGTGCGGACAGCGCGCCGGACCCGGGCCAACGCCTCGTGGAACCCGCAGGCCGGATCTCCCTGCTGCCGCGGCTCCGCAACCCGGTCCGGTTCAGCGCGGCCCGGTCCGATCCGGCTGCCGTGAACTCCCGGGCCCGGCTCCTCGCCCCGGGCCCTGGACCTCGTGCGGAACCGCAGACCGGGCTCGCCTCCCGGCCACTCGCGCCTCGCGCCATCCGCCTCCCGGCTATCGTGGCGGCGCGAACAGCGCTCCCAGTTCCGGGCAGTACGGAGTGCCGTACTCCAGCAGCCGCAGCCCCTCCCAGACCGTCACCTGGTTGGCCGTGAGCACCGGCTTGCCCAGCTCCGCCTCGGCTTCCGCGAGGTACGCGGCGGTGTGCAGCGCCGTGTCCGGCAGGAGTACGGCGCCGGCCTCGGGGTGGTCACCCGCGCGGGCCAGTGCCAGCACCTCCTCCCGGCCCCAGGTGCCGACCTCGGCCGCCGTGATGATGCCGCTGCCGCGCATCGCCACGACCTCCGTGCCGGACGCCTTGAGGAAGGCGGTGAACAGTTCGGCGACGTCCTCCGGGTACGTGGCGGCGACGGCCACCCGGTCCACCCCGAGCGCCTGGATCGCGTGGGCGAAGGCGAAGGAGGTGCTGGAGGCCGGCAGCCCGGCCACGGCGGAAAGCTCGCGCACCTGCTGCTGCGCGCCGTCCCGGCCGAAGACGAAGCTCGCGCTCGTGCACGCCCAGACGACGGCCTGCGCGCCGAGCGCCTTGAGGTCGGCGACCCGAGCGGCCAGCCTGCCGGCCGAGCCCATCTCCAGCAGGGCGTCCACCCGGTGGGCGTCCTCCCCGATGTCGGTGTGGACGAGCGGCAACCGGACGGCCGCCGAGCCGCCCGCTCCACGGGCCGCGGCGCCCGCGAGCACCGCCTCCAGCCGGGGGTAGTCGTCCTCGGCCGAATGCCCCGGATACAGGAATCCGACGGTCGGCGCCACGCTCACCGGCGCATCCGACGTCGCGCCTGCCACCGAGTCCGTCACCGCATCCGTCACCGGGCCCGGCGTTGTCGCCTCTGCCATGCTCGCCTCTTTCTGGTCGATCGTTGTTCCATGGGATGACTGCCGCGAAATTTCCCGCCCGCCCTCCCCCAACCGGGTTGGACAGGGGGTGGGACGGAGAACCGGAGCCGGCATCCCCGCCCGGTGCCCGCCACCCGGCGGCTGCCGTCCGAGGACTGTCACCGGTGACTGCCCGGCTCGCCGCCGAGCAGGCCCGCAGCCCGCAGCCCGCAGC
>DOWQ01000242.1 GCA_003519485.1 Streptomyces sp.
CGCAACCGGCCTGCGGCTGGTCGTCCGCACGGGCAACCCGCCGCGCCGCCCGGCGGGTCCCCGGTTGGGCGCGGACACCGGTACGGCCCGACAGGACCGGCCGACCGTCGACGCCGCCGGCCCGCTCGTCCGGCCGTACCTTCTCGCCCACGAACAGGAGGAGCGCCAGCGGGAACGCCGCAACGCCCTCGCCCTCGCGCTGTACGGGCTTGATGTCGGCCCGTGGGCCATCCACGGGCACACGATCGGCACCCGTGCGATGGGCATGGGGGTGGCGTGCTGATGGAAACCCGACCCCGGCTCCGATCCCGACCCCGGCTCCAGCACCGGCCCCGGACAGGCCCGCCACCCACCACGTGCTGCGTCTCAGCCGCGTGCCCAGCAAGTCCGTACTGCGGGAACCCGACGGCAACCTTGCCATCCCCCTCTGGCTCCAGCGCGACGGCAAGTTCGACGCCGACCTCGCCCTGCGGCTCACCCCCGCCGAGGCGGAGCTGCTGCACGCGCAGCTCTGCTTCGCGCTCGACAACGCACCCCGGACGTAGTCCCCCGGCTACACACCTGACTGCCGGCGGCCCCAGGGCTCATCCGGAGTGCTCTGGCCGTAAGCCGCTCCGAACAGCCGCCGGGCAGGGTTTCTCCCCTGTCCGGCGGCTGTCGTCGGTCAAGGGCGGAGCCCGAAGTTGCTGGTCGCCCGCATGGGGCGGCCGAGCAGGAACGACGCGACCCGGGGGCCCGAGTGAAGGAGTCCCTGGAACCTGTCGCCGGAGGAGCCGCCGAGCGCCGCTCATTGTTCGTCATAGGCGGCTATGGACTTGCTAGTTGGCGCTCGCGGCCGCTAGGTTCATCACGTGTCCGGGAGGCCGAAGGGTGAGCGGGAGACGTGCATGTCTCGACGACTCCACCCCGACAGAGCTGTGCCCCGGGGCGCATGCTCAAGAGCCTAGGCGCACACCGGGGCTTACACAGCTGATGATACCCCGGGTGTCACCCCGGGGCAATCCATGACGGGGGAGCGGCCATGCAGTGCGTGCAGGATGTGCGAGTCACCAAGGTGATCACCGCGCTCCGGGCCGAAGCGTTCGTACCGCACGGGCTGCTCTGTGGCCCGCAGTGCAGCCACGCGCTGGACTGGTACCAGTGGGAGACCAAGGTCTCCACCGCCTTCTACGAGCTGCTGCGCCACCTGGAGCGGGTCCTGGGCTGCGCCATGTCCGCGCAGCTTACCCGGCACTTCGGCCGCGAGGACTGGTACGACCACCCGGGCATCGGCCTCCACCACGTGTCACGTCAGAAGGTGGAGAACGCCATCGCCAAGCTGTCCCGTGGGCATTCCGGAGCGGTCAAGCCCGATGAGGTGCAGAGCGAGCTCGCCCTCGGCTTCTGGGTTGCGCTGCTCGGTCGCGGTAACGACTACGAGACCCGGCTGTGGCGGCCCGCGTTGTGCCATGCCTTCCCCGGTTACCGGGGGCCCAGGGCGGATCTCCACCGGAGGCTCGATTACCTCCGCACGCTCCGGAACAAGGTGGCGCACCACAGGCCCATCGGCGCTCGCGATCTGGGGGCCGACCGCCGCTCGGTGGAGCAGGTGCTGGGGCATCTCTCGACCGACGTCGCCGAGTGGATCGAGCCGGCAGCTGCCATAAGCGCACTGATCGACCGGAAGCCGCTTCCCTGCTCGCAGCGGCTTCCGGCCCAGCGGAGGGAGAACTGACATGCCTGTGCATCGCGTGCATGCGCTGATCGATCTGTGCGAGGTCATCTCAGGGCCCTCGGGGCGACAGCTGGAAGGACCTTCGACCGGAATCCCGGGCGTTCCGATAATCAACCCGCCCGACCTGACGACCGAGCACGAAGTCGATCCGCGCCAGGTGAAGCAGGTGAGCCCGGAGACCGCAGCCGGGCTCTCCCGCTACCGACTGCGGGCGGGGGACCTGGTCTACGTACGCCAGGGGACACTCGGGCGGCGCGCCGTGGTGGGCCCGGAAGAGAGCTCCTGGCTCTTTGGCCCCGCCTGCCTGCGGATTCGGCCCAGGAGCGGCGCGATCCTGCCCCGGTACCTGCTGCACTACCTCGGGCACCCCCGGGTGCACGAGGCGATCGTCGCCCAGGCGAACCGGGGCCAGGCCGTGGAAACCCTGGCATCCCGGACGCTGGCGGCCACGCCCGTCTTCGTTCCTGACCTCGAACGTCAGCGCGCCGTGGCCGAGGTGATGGAAGAAGTCGGAGTACAGGTCAAGGTCCACCGACAACTGATCGCCAAGCATGAGGCATTCGGCCGGGGCCTGCTGGCGGACTTGCTCAACGACGCGTTCGACGACCCATCGGCGCACTGATCACATCGGGCTTCCCGACCCCTCCCGTGCCGCGCTGCACCACAATGGACCGATGAGCAACAGCAGGAGCACGTCCGTTCAGGGGAGGGGCGCGAGCTGATGGCCGCCGGAGGGCTCAGGGGCACGGTCGAGCGGGACGAGGCGGAGGGGCCTCTGCTGGCGCATCTCAAGGCGATGGGGTGGCGGCATGTGCACGGGCCGGATCTCCAGGAGGCCGCGAACCGGGCGTACCGCGATGTGTTTCTGCCCGGCCCGATGGCCGCCGCGCTGCGCCGCGTCAACCGGATGCCCGGCGTCGCTTCCGCGTGGATGGAGGAGAGCGACGCCCTCCGGATCGTCGACGACATGAAGCGGGCCGCGCGCAACGTGTCGGCGGCGGCGCTGCCCTCGGCCAACGAGGACGCCACCACGCGGCTGCTGCACGGGGTGCTGGAGAAGGGGCCGGACGAGCTGGATGTGAAGGTCCAGTTCGCCGACTGGTCCACCGAGGCGCTGGAAGGCACCCGCGAGCAGGTCCTGGACCGGAACGACTTCCTCGTCGTCGACCAGCTGCGCTTCCGCAACACCGCCGGGAAGGACGAGATTCTCGATCTCGTCCTCTTCGTCAACGGCATCCCGGTCGTCGTGATCGAGTGCAAGTCGCCCGACCTGCGCGAGCCCCTCTCCGACGCCATACGCGACCTGCGGGCCTATACTGGGCGCCCGCTGGAGGACGACACCCGGGAACCCGGGGCGGTACCGCGGGGCATCCCGGAGTTCTTCGTCCCCGTACAGCTGCTGATCGCCGCCGACGGGAAGGACGCGGCGCTCGGGACGATCTCCTCCGAC
>DOWQ01000239.1 GCA_003519485.1 Streptomyces sp.
CCGGTTCCCGGAGCGGGGCAGTGGTCCGCGCCGCACCCGGAAACCACCGCACCTGCGCCGACCGGCGGAAGCTTGGCCCCCGACCAGCGGGGCGGCACCGCGCCCACCGTCCCGGGGGCCACCGCGCCGCCCGGTCCGTCCGCCCCGGGCGACCTGCACAACATGCACAGCATGCCGACGACGTTCACGGCATACCCCGCACCGCCGCCGCCGCGGTCCGAGGATCCCCGCTTCCCGTCCTTCGTGCCCACTCAGCCGTCGCCGGCCGAGGGGTACGGCTATCCCGGCGGCCCGCCCACCCGGTCCGGCTATTCCGCCCCGCCTCCGCCCCCGGTCCACCACTCCGGCTACCCGTACCCGCAGCAGCCCGCGCCGCCCGAGCCGCCGCTCCACAAGAACGGCATCGTGCTCATGGTGGCGGCCGCCCTCGTACTGGCCGTGGTGGGCGGGACGATCACCTACCTGCTGCTGAACAAGGACGGCAGGCAGCAGGCCGGGCAGCCCGCAGCGAGCGCGTCGGCACCGGCGGAGCCGGGCCCGTCCACCACCGACGCCCCCACGCCGGCGGAGACCGGCGCCTCGGCCGAGGCCGGGGAGGAGGACGACGGCACGGTGCCGTCGAAGTACATCGGCAGCTGGCGGACGAGCGTCGGCAGCGGCTCCGACACCAGCACGATCAACATCACCGAGGGCGAGACGGGCGAGACGGTCCTGTTCCTGACCGCGGAAGGTCCCAGTTACCGCTGCGAGTTCGAGGCGAGTCTTGTGGACACCGGGCCGCCGATCGAGCTGAGCCCGTCGACGGTGACGTACAAGACCTCCGAGGAGTCATGCCAGCCGGGAGCGGGCTCGAGCCTGGAACTGACCGAGGACGGCTCACTGCGCCGCACCCTCACCGGCAGCGACAAGCGACCGCTGACGTACTCCCCGGCGGGCTGAACCCGGATCGGATCCGTGGTGGGTGCGGGGCCGGCGCCTCCGGGAGGGGCCTTCCACCGCATATTTACGGCCGGAGAAGCCGGAAATTCGTTATTCGGGCTCGCTGCGGCCACAAATACACGGAATTGTTCCAGGCCCCTCCCTACGACCCCGTCCCCTCCCGCCGTCCCCGAATCTGCGGCGTCGGAGGGCCGAAACCCCGGGCGGCTACGGGCGGCGGCACACTGCGAGCGGGCTACCGACTCTGTCCCTCCGGCAGCCCGACGGATCGGCGCCCGCCGCGTGCAGCTGCGGTCCGGAGATCAACGGCTCCGCTGCCGCACGCGGCGGGATACGGCCGTACGACCGCTCGATCGCGGGCCGGCATGCCACAACCACAGAGCTGATTCCGGCTACCGCCGAGCCACCTCTCCCATCCACGCACGGCGCCCCAGTTCATCCAGTTCGGCCTTCAGCTGCCGACACTCCGGCAACGCTCTTCCCAGCAACCGCCAGTATTCCGGGCCGTGCCCGGCGACCCGGGTGTGGGCCAATTCGTGGGCAATCACGTAATGGACGAGATGCATGGGCAGCTGGAAGACGGCCCAGTGCAGCGCGATGCGTCCGCTGCCGCCCGTTCCGGTCCGGTACGTGCCCCAGCGGTGGCCGAGGTCCCGGACCTCCACCACCGGCTCGGGCACATCCATCCGTGCTGCCCACGGTTGAAGACGTCCCTGCACCCACCGCAGCCCCACCCTGCTGTACCAGGCGGCGAGTGCCCGCTGTGCCTGTCGGTGGTCTGCCGCCACCGACCGGCTCAGCCGCAGTCGCCCCGCCACCAGCCGCACCGGCGAGGCGGAGCCGTCCGGTGCGCCTTCCCCGCCCGTTTCTCCGGGTTCGTCGACCAGCAGCAGTCGGTAGTCGCGCCCGAGATAGCGGTGGATCTCACCGTCGTGCAACAACCGCACGGGATGCAGCTGCCGTCGCTCCTCGCTCAGCCAGAGCTTGCTGTCGATCCAGCGCCTGCTGCCCCGTACGAAGTCCTCGGCCCGCTGGACGGCGCACTTCTGCGGCGCGCGCAGCGTGAGGGAACCGTCCCGTTCCACGGTCAGTCCCAGCCGCTTGCGGCGGGAGCTCACGCGCACGTCCAACGACAGCCCGTCCACGACGAGCACCCCGCCCTCTGCCAGCGGAAATTCCTCAGAACAGGGTGTACGGAAGGCGGCCTGTGCGGACATGGCTCTATTGTCTCCGCCCTTCGGCCCGGAATCCCTCGACATGCTGGGCGACGTAGCCCGCCACCAGCCCGGCAAGCTCTTCGACCGCCCCGCGTCCCTCACCGCGCTGCTGGAGCGATGCCCTGCGCAGCCGCTTCCAGATGTGGGCCTCCAGCTCGGTCACGTGCCCTTCCTCGCCACCGAAGAAGGCGTAGCTCACCTGCCCGACGATCAGCTCGCACACGTCGACGACGAGCTTGCGCAGTTCCTCCGGCTCCAGCGGGTCGAAGCGGGAGTCCTCCTCCAGCTTCTCGGCCAGCAGCACGTACAGCCGCTGCTCCATCGGCGACAGGCCGGCGAACGACGGGTCCGCCTCCTCGGCCCGCCGGGCGCGCTCGACCAGCGGGCCCACTTTCCCCTTGATCTTCTCCCAACGCNNCTCCAGCACCCGGGTCAGCTCTGCGGAGAGTTGCCGGTACACCGGCCAGTCCTCTCGCTCGGAACGCTCCTCCAAGTGGTAGCGGAGCGCCTGCACCTGTTCGGCCGCTGCTTCACGTACGGGCAGTCGGTCCACGATCTCGTCGAAGTCGGGGGCGAGGATCGACACCGGCGCGATCACCTGCTCGATCTCCTGCACCTCCAGGTGGTCGGCTATCAGCGCCCGCACCTTCCGCCCGTAGCCGCGCAGCGAGAAGCGCCCACCCGGGGCGTCCCGGTAGTGCCGCCGTACACGCATCTGGAGCAGGCTCCAGCGGCGGACGTCGGGAATCCACTTCAGCGCTTCCTCGTGCGGCAGTACGCGGTCCACCGCACCGAGGAACTCCCCGAGCCGCAGGTCGAACTCGGCCCGTTGCTCCGGGTCGTGCAGGGCCAGCATGGCGCGGGCGAGCCCGCCGCGCGTGCCGAGGTCTTCCCCGCCGATCCCCACCTCGTCGAGGAAGTCGCCGACGTCTCCGGCCGTCCGCGCCATGCCGGGGATCTCCTCGGCCATGCTGCGCATCGACGCGAGCGCGGGCGGATCGTTCCGATAGGCGGCGAGGGTGGTGCCCAGGTTGTTGAGGACGCCGTAGTAGTCGACGACCAGCCCTTCACGCTTCTCCCGGGCCGGCCGGTTGACGCGTGCGATGGCCTGGAGCAGCTCGGCGTCCCGGATCGGCCGGTCCAGGTACAACACCTGCTCGATCGGTGCGTCGAAGCCGGTCAGCAGCATCGACTTGACGATCAGGAAGGCCACCGGTGCCCGCTCACCGTCCGGCGTCTGCTGCGGCGGCAACAGCTCGCTCCACGGATTCATACTCCCCACGCCACCCGCGACGACCGGATCCGGCTCGGCAGGGTGCGTGGCCGCCCACGGGTTGTCCGGCGGCGGCTCGGGAAACGGCTCCAGAAATCTCTCGATGTGATCGCGCTGCCGCGCCTCGTCGGTCCACTCCCGCCACAGTCCGTCCTTGCGCTCCTTGCCCGCGGAGACGACCGGCACGAAGTCCATGCGCCGCAGCACTTCCTGCTGGGTCCAGGCCGCGAGAAGCAGCAACTCGTCGTCGGTGTACGAGCCCGGGTCCCGCTCCCGCAGGGCCTCGAACCCTCCGCTCGCGTCGAATGCGTGCACACGTGCCAGCAGCGCCGCCCGTGCGTCCCGGAGCGCATGCCGGTAGAGCACGGCCGCACGCCTGCTGACCACGGCGACCTGAGCCTTGAAGCCACCGGTCAGCGGGCCCGTCACGTAGTGCGCGAGCATGTCGTCCGCCTTTCCCCGGATGAGGGGTGCGGACTCGGCGACCTCGCGTCCGGACGGGGTTCCGTACTTGCGCCGGACGTACTGCTGGGCGGCCTCGTCCAGCGGCTCGATGAGATCCTCGAAGCAGCGGTCCATCTTCTGCTCGGCCCGGACCTCGGCCGTCGTGGCGCGCCCCGCGTAGCGGACGGGGAGCACCACCTTGTCGGCCTCGGCCTCGTCCATCCGGTAGGTATCCAGGAACTCCGGCCTGCCGCCGGGCTCCCGGCTGGGCTCCAGTCCGAAGATCCGGCCGGTGTCGGTCAGCTTGCCCTGCATGAGCGGGGTGCCAGTGAAGCCGACGCGTGCGACATTCGGCAGGGCCTTGCGCAGACAAGCGTGCAGCACGGAGGTGTGCGAGCGGTGCGCCTCGTCCACCATCACGAGCACCCTGGGCGAATCGCTGCACTCGGGGAAAACTCTTTCTGCGACCTTCAACATCTCCTCGTCGGGCGAGGGATCCGAGACCTCCTCCGGGTCCTCCCCGGCCTCGATCCGAATGCGGGCCTGCTTGTAGTCCTCGGCGAGCGCGCGGTCCTCGCCATCGGCCGTGTCCGCTCCCCCGGTCGCTTCCCCGGAGAGCTTCAGCCCCGGGATGTCGCCCAAAAACTTCTGGATGGTCGCGAAGATCACCGCCCGGCCACCGCGCCGCCCGGCGCGGCTCAGCATGCCTTCCAGGTCGGCCTGGGAGGTCGCCTCCCGCACCTCGGAGCCGCTGAGCTCGACAGCCTTCCGTAACTGCCGCTGGAGGTCCCGGCGGTCGGTGACCGCGACCAGGGTGATGCGGTTGAGCTCCGGGTCCCGGCTCATGTGCAGCCGCCGGGCGAGAAACTTCATGGTGAAGCTCTTCCCAGCGCCCTGCGTATGCCAGATCACTCCGCCGCGCTCGTCCCGCTCCGCGCCTGGATCGAGCGGTGTACGCCCGGTGCGCAGCTTCCGTACGATCTTTTCCGTGGCCCGGTACTGCTGGTGACGGCAGACCACCTTGGCCGTCTTCGAAGGCTGCGACGTGGAGACCGCTCCCGTCCGGTCCATTCCCGTCCGGTCCGCTGCCGCACCCGCCTTCTTCCGGCTCTTGAGCGGCATCTCGAAGACGTAGTGCCGGAAGATGTTCAGCAGGTTCTGCGGCTTCAGCACCATCGCCGTCAGCTGATGCTGGCGGGTGACCGGCTCGTCGGAACCAATCAGCTGCCAGTCGCGCAACTCACGGCGCAGTTCCTCCGGGGAGTCGTAGTCCGGCTGCACGCTCCGCCAGTGCGCGTAGTGCTCCTCGTCGGAGGAGATCGTCCCGAGCG
>DOWQ01000031.1 GCA_003519485.1 Streptomyces sp.
TGCGCCCGCTCGCCGGCCGGCGACACCGCCGAGGGCCGGGTGGCCGACGGCCTCCGGGTCCAGATGCTGCCCGCCCCCACCAGCGACGCGGCCGTCGCCGGCGCGGACCTGGCGGCCTCGGCCGGGGCGGGCCGGCTGGCGGTCGAGGAACACCACCTGTCGGTGACCCGGCACCGNNGCCCTCCGCTCGGTCGCCCCGCGGCTGAGCCTCACCGACCTGGGCTGCGCCGTCGAGCAGCAGCGGCTGGTGAAGGACGAGGAGGAGATCGCCTGTCTCCGTATCGCCGCGGAGATCGCCGACCAGGCGCTGGGCGAGCTGCTGGAGTCGATCCTCGTCGGCCGTACGGAACGGCATCTGGCGCTGGAGCTGGAACGGCGGCTGATCGACCACGGCGCGGACGGCTCGGCCTTCCCGCCGTCCGTCGGGACCGGGCCGAACTCCGGGGTGCCCGGTCATCCGCCGTCGGACCGGCGGGTCGAGGAGGGGGATTTCCTGAGCGTGTGCCTGGGCGCGCACTACCGGGGATACCACTGCGAGCTGGGGCGCACGTTCGTCATCGGCACCTCGCCGGACAGCTGGCAGATCGAGCTGTACGAGCTGGTCTTCGCAGCCCAGCGGGCCGGCCGCGAGGCGCTGGCGCCCGCCGTGGAGTACCGCGAGGTGGACCGCGCGGCCCGGCAGATCCTGGACGCGGCAGGGCACGGCCGCGGNNCTTCCGCAGTCCACCGGACACGGCATCGGGCTGGAAATCCACGAGGACCCTCAGCTGTCACCCACGGCCATGGGTAAACTGGACGCTTGTGTGCCGGTCACCGTCGAGCCGGGGGTCCACTTCCCGGGCCGGGGCGGTGTCCGNNAGGCGTGCTCGCTGTTCCCGGCGGGCGCGCTGTAGCCTGCGTGCACCCTTGGTTCCATCAGCTTCAGTCCAGGAGACACCGCAACGTGGCATCCACGAACGACCTCAAGAACGGCCTGGTGCTCAAGCTCGACGGGGGCCAGCTCTGGTCCGTTGTCGAGTTCCAGCACGTCAAGCCCGGCAAAGGCCCCGCTTTCGTCCGTACCAAGCTGAAGAACGTGCTCTCCGGCAAGACGGTCGACAAGACGTTCAACGCCGGTGTGAAGGTCGAGACCGCCAGTGTCGACAAGCGTTCGATGCAGTTCTCGTACAAGGACGGCGACGCCTTCGTCTTCATGGACACGGAGACCTTCGACCAGGTCTACATCACCCCGGAGACCGTCGGCGACGCCGCCAATTATCTTCTCGAGGGCTTCGAGGCCGTCGTGGCGATGTACGAGGAGAACCCGCTCTACGTCGAGCTGCCGGCCGCGGTCGAGCTCGTGATCGAGTACACCGAGCCCGGTGTCCAGGGTGACCGCTCCACCGGCGGCTCCAAGCCCGCCAAGCTGGAGACCGGCTACGAGATCGCCGTCCCGCTCTTCATCACCACGGGTGAGAAGATCAAGGTCGACACGCGCTCCGGTGAGTACCTCGGCCGGGTGAACAGCTAACCGTGGCTGCCCGCAACAAGGCCCGCAAGCGCGCCTTCCAGATTCTGTTCGAGTCCGACCAGCGCGGGAGTCCCGTGCGGACGGTGCTCGCGGACTGGGTCCGGCACGGCCACTCCGATGACCGGCAGCCTCCGGTCACCGAGTACACGATGCAGCTCGTCGAGGGGTACGGCGAGCACGCCGACCGGATCGACGAGCTGATCTCCACCTACTCCGTGGGCTGGAGCCTGGACCGGATGCCCGTCGTCGACCGCTGCATCCTGCGGCTGGGCGCGTACGAGCTGATCTGGGAGGACGAGACCCCGGACGCGGTGGTGATCGACGAGGCGGTGCAGCTCGCCAAGGAGTTCTCCACCGGTGACTCGCCGGCCTTCGTGAACGGTCTGCTGGGCCGTTTCAAGGAGCTCAAGCCGTCCCTTCGCAGGGCATAGGCGACGGCCGCGAGCCGGCCGTACCCCGGGCCCGGGGCGAGAAGGTGTACACCTTCCGCGCCGGGCCCGCCGCGTGCCCGGGACCGGGCGGCGCGGCGGTCGGGGGACCGCCGCGCCGGGCGTGCGATGTACTGCCGATGCTCAGGAGACGGTGCAGGAGCCGATCCGCGGCGTCGACCAGTTGCCGTGCGCCATCACGGTGAAGCCGAAGCTCGTTGACGAGCCGGCAGAGAGGCTGCCGTTGCCGTTGGGCGTCATCGTCATCACATTGCCGCTGCTGTCCCAGGACGGGCTGCCGTTCCAGGTCGCGGAGACCTTCTGCGGCGAGGTCACGGTGACGTCGACCTTCCAGTTGCTGATCGCGGAGCTGCCGGCCCGGATCGTCACCCTGCCGTTGAAGCGGTCGTCCCACCGGTCGGTCTGCGAGTACGTCGCGGTGCACGCGCCGTTGCCCGGATCACCCGGATCGCCGGGGTCGCCCGGATCGCTGCTGGAGCCACCCAGGGCCGACAGCACCGAGTCGTACGCGGGCTTCTTGTTGTAGTTGTCGTCGAACAGCAGCGGGGTGCCGCTGCTGCGCCACGAGTACTTGTCGGGGATGCCCCACACGGTGATGCCGGTGCAGCGGGAGACGGCCAGGCACGCCTGGACGACCCGGCGGTAGCTGTCGGCCTGGGCGGACCCGGAGCCCTCGATGTCCAGCTCGGTGATCTGCACATCGACGCCGAGGTCGGCGAACCGCTGCAGATTCGCCTGGTAGTCGCCGGGCACCGGTGAGTTGCTGTTGAAGTGCGACTGGAACCCGACGCAGTCGATCGGCACACCGCGCTGCTTGAAGTCCTTCACCATGTTGTAGACGGCGTTGCTCTTCGCGTTCTGGCCGTCGGTGTTGTAGTCGTTGTAGCAGAGCTTGGCACTGGAGTCGGCCGAGCGGGCGGTACGGAAGGCCTCCTCGATGAACCCGTTGCCGAGCTTGTCCTGGAACGGTGAGCTGCGCCGGGCGCCGCTGCTGCCGTCCTGGAACGCCTCGTTCACCACATCCCAGGAGTGGATGTCGCCCTGGTAGTGCTGCATCACCTTGGTGATGTGGTTGTTCATCGCCGAGCGGAGATCGCCGGCGCCCAGGCCGCCGACCCAGCCGGGCAGCTGGGAGTGCCACACCAGGGTGTGGCCGCGGACCTTCATGCCCTGGCCCTGCGCGTGACTGACGATCCGGTCGGCGTTGCCGAAGTTGAACGAGTTGCGGGAGCTCTCGAGGGCGTCCCACTTCATCTCGTTCTCGGGCGTCACGCTGTTGAACTCGTTGTTCAGGGTCGACACGTACTGGGACTCGCCGAGGTGGTTGGCGGCGACCGCGGCGCCGAAGTACCGCCCCTTCTCCGCCGCCGCGTCACCGAGGTTGCCGGCGGCGCTCGCCGCACCGGGCAGGGCCATGACACAGGCCGACGCGAGGACGCCGGCCGTCCCGAGGACGAGGTTCCTCCGGGCCCGGGACCGTGGCGGTAAATCTCTGTGCCCGTCCAAGGAATCGCTGATCATTGTTTACCCCTTCTCGCCGGGGCCCGGACGGCCGAACGGGACATCCGGACATGGAGTTGGACCGGGTGACCGTCGCGCGGCTGGTCGGGCCGGCGACGATCCCATGGGCGATCGACATCGATCGAGGGGGAGTATGCGCCTGATGCGAGTCGGCGTCAACGCTCATATTCCGGAAGTTTATCGGTGCAAAAAGCCCCGACTTCTTCCCAGGTAAAGCCATCTGACGTGCCACAATCCCGCGCTCCATAGTGGTGGAATTGCATGATCATGCCATCGAAGAAACTCAAAATTTCCGGGAACTACGAGAAATTTCCGGAAGCCAAACCGACCGGGCAACACCCGCAGCCGGGCAACACCCGCAGCCGGGCGACACCCGCAGCCGGGCGGCAACGGGAGGGGACGGGGCCGCAGGGAGGGGCCTGGAACAATTCCGTGTATTTGTGGCCGCAG
>DOWQ01000159.1:0-5349 GCA_003519485.1 Streptomyces sp.
GACCCCAAGCCCTTCATCTGGACCGCCACCGCTGACGAGATCATCGAGAAGGTCCAGCGCGGACGCGTCGCCCTCAAAGCAGTCAATCAAAACTGAGACACACCACTAGCCTTCCCCTCACAGAGCGCGGCCGCCCGGACACGCGACGGTCGGCCGGGACCCCGGGGGCTGCGCCGTGGACGTAAGAGGAGCAGGAGCCCCGACATGCTCAACCGCACACGTCTCGCGGCCGCCGCGGCCGCCGCCGTCCTGGGCGCGGCGCCGCTCGCCCTGGCCGCGCCGTTCACTGCCCGAGCCGTGCCCGCCATCGCGGACGAAGCTCCGCCCGGGCCTGCCGCCGTGGCCGAACCGGCCGTCGTCGGGCCCGCCGACAGCGTCGTGCTGAAGGTGACGGGGTGCGACACCAGGACCGGCATGGCCTCGTCCGCCGCCTTCGGCCGGATCCGTCTCCAGCCCGGCGACCTCGAGGCCGGCCACCTCTTCGGCCACGCCACGGTTCCCTCGTACGCCGAACCCGGCGACCACCAGGTGAGCTTCCGCTGTGGCGGCCCCGACGGCAGGTCCGCCACGACCCGGCTCACCGTCATGGACGCGGAGACGGCCGAGGGCGGGAGCTTCGCCGGGATGAGCGCGGCCACCGGCACCGCGGCCGGCGGTGCCCTGCTGGCGGCGGGTGCCGGCACGGTCGCGCTCATCCTGCGCCGCCGCGCCCGTACGGTTTCGGGCGACCGGCGCTGACCCTGCGGGCGGCGAGGTGGGGGGGCGGGGGCGGGGTGGGCGCGCGATCCTGCACCCCGGCCGCGCCTGGTCACCCCCGGTCGGCCCTGGGCCGCCCCGGTCCTACCCCGCGCGGGTCGACTTCTTCTTCGGCGCCGCCGCCTTCTTGGCCGTCGCGCGCTTCTCGCCGCCGGATTCCTTGGCCGAGGAGCCGGCCTTCTTCGCCGCGCCGGTCCCCTTCCCGGCGGTCTTCCGAGCGGCCCCGCCCGCGCCTCCGCCACCGGTCTTCTTCGCGGGGGTCTTCTTCGCGCTCGGCCGGGTCTTCTTCGCGCCCTCCCCGGCCGTTTCCCCGCCGCCCTCCTCGCCACGGCCCTCCCGCGCCGCGCTCACGCTCTTCTCCAGTGCGGCCATCAGGTCGATGACCTTCCCGCCGGCCGGCGGGCGTGCGCCCTCCTCCGCCGGCTCGACGCCCTCCAGCTTCGCGGCGACCAGTGACTCGACGGCCTCCCGGTACTCGTCGTGCAGCGACTCCTGGTCCAGCTCGCCGAGCGCGTCCATGAGGGTGTCCGCGAGGTCCAGCTCCACATCCCGCACCCCGACCTCCGTGTCGGGCGCGACACCTGCCGAGGAGCGGATCTCGTCCGGCCAGAGCATGGTGTGCATGACCAGGGCGTCGTCGACGACCCTGAGCATCCCCAGCGTCTCCCGGCCGCGCAGCGCGAGCTTGGCGACGGCGACCTTCTCGCTGCGGTTGAGCGCCTCGCGCAGCAGGACGTACGGCTTCGCGGCCCCGCTGCCGTCGGCGCCGAGGTAGTACGAACGGTCGAGCTGGAGCGGATCGATGGTGTCGGCCGGCACGAAGGCGAGGATCTCGATGGTCCTGGCCGTGGGCAGCGGCAGCGAGGAGAGGTCCTCGTCGGTGAGCGGCACGGTCGTCCCGTCGGCCGCCTCGAACGCCTTGGTGATCTCCTCCGACGGGACTTCCTCGTCCTCGATCTCGCACACCTTGCGGTACCGGATGCGCCCGCCGTCGGCCGCGTGGACCTGCCGGAACGACACCGAGTGGTTCTCCGTCGCCCCGTACACCCTGACCGGGATGGAGACCAGGCCGAAGGAAATAGCACCCTTCCAGATGGATCGCACGATTCACACCTTTCGATCCCATTCATGGGATTCTCTATGGTATGTCGCCGATCACTGAGGTGGAGGGGCGGCGTCTGCCGCTCAGCAATCTGGAAAAGGTCCTCTATCCGAGCGGATTCACCAAGGCCGAGGTCCTGCACTACTACGCCGGCGTGGCCGATGCCCTCCTCCCCCACCTGCACGACCGCCCGCTGTCCCTGCTGCGCTATCCGGACGGCGTCCGGGGCGAACACTTCTTCGCCAAGAACGTGCCGCCGGGTGCCCCCGCCTGGGTGAAGTCGGCCGAGGTGCCGCGGTCGGAGGACAAGACCGCGCGGCAGGTGCTGGTGCAGGACCTGCCCACGCTGATGTGGGTGGCGAACCTCGTCACCGAGCTCCACACACCGCAGTGGAAGGCCACCGCACCCGCTCTCGCCGACCGACTGGTGTTCGACCTCGACCCGGGCGCCCCGGCCACGGTCGTCGAATGCTGCACCGTCGCGGGGTGGCTGCGGGACCGGCTCGCGGACGACGGCCTGGTGCCGTACGGGAAGACCAGCGGCTCCAAGGGGCTGCACCTGCTCGTCCCGCTCGAGCCCGCCGCCCCGTCGCGGGACGTCACGTCGTACGCGAAGGCCCTCGCCATGGAGGCGTCCCGGGCCCTGCCCGAGCTGGCGCTGCACCGGATGACCCGCGCCATGCGGCCGGGCAAGGTCTTCGTCGACTTCAGCCAGAACGCGGCGGCGAAGACGACCGCCGCCCCGTACACGCTCCGGGCGCGCGACACTCCCACCGTCTCGGCGCCGGTGACCTGGGAGGAGATCACCGGCTGCGCGGACCCCGAACAGCTCGTCGTCCGCGCCGCCGACCTGCCGGCCCGGCTGGAACGGCACGGGGACCTGCTGTCCGGACTGCTCGACCCCGGGCTCGGCCACGTGCTCCCAGCGCTGCGAGCCCCGTGAGCGGCGCGCCGAGGAGAGCGTCATGAGCCCGGCGCGCTCCCCTCGCCTCCCGCTCCGGCCGCCGGTCGAGGTGGCGCTCGCCCGTTCGATCCAGCGGCTGCCACAGGGCCCGCGGCTCGCCTACGAACCCAAGTTCGACGGCCACCGTCTCGTCGTCCTCCGCACCGACGACGGCGTCGCCCTGCAGGCACGGTCCGGCCGTATCGTCACCGGCGTCTTCCCCGACCTGGCGGCGGCGGCCGAGGCACTGCCCGCCGGAACCGTCCTGGACGGCGAGGTCGTCGTCTGGACAGAAGGCCGTACGGACTTCGCCGCCGTACAGAAACGGGCGCTCGCCGGGCACGGACGGGCGGCGGAACTCGCCCGCGCGCTCCCCGCCTCGTACGCGGCCTTCGACCTGCTCACCACGGCCGCCGACGACTGCCGCCCGTGGCCGTACGAGCGGCGGCGAGCCGGGCTGACCGACCTTCTCGCACCGCTCGGGCCGCCCCTCCAGGCCGTACCGATGACGACGGACCCGGAGCTCGCGGCCCTCTGGTACGAGACGCTGCTGGCGTCCGGGATCGAGGGCCTGGTCGTCAAGCGGCTCGACCAGCCCTACCGGGGTGGCCGGCGCGACTGGCAGAAGCTGCGGCACTCGGAGACGCGCGACGCGGTGGTCGCCGGTGTGACGGGCTCCCGCGCTCGCCCGCACGCACTGGCGCTGATCCTTCCCGGCGACGACACCCCGGTGCTCTCCTCGCCGCTGACCCCGGCTGTCCGCGCCCGGCTCGCCGAGGCACTGGCGGCGCTGCCGGCGGCCGACGAGGGCGCGCGAGGGCAGCAGGCGGAGACGACGGACGGCACGCCGTACCTCCCCGTGCCGCCGAGCCTGACGGTGGAGGTCCAGCAGACCTCGACCCGTCATCCCCTCACGACGGTCAGCAGGCTGCGCGGCCCGGAGTGACGGCTCCGGCGGCGCGGGGCGGGGCGGGGCGGAGCGGAGCCGGGCGGGGCAGATTGTTCCGACGGGGTCGGCAGTTGCTGGAGGTGCCGGCGACGCCGAGCGAGCCGGACGGTGCGCACGGCACCGCACGGCACGCACGGCGCCCACCGGGCACAGGGAAACGCACCGGACACAGGGCGCACCGGAGGCAGGCGGTACGGGCGAAGAGGGACGAAGCGGGCGGCACCCGCAGCGGAACCGGGAGACCTGCGGTGACGTGCGGGCTTTCCTCTCCCGCCCCGGTGTTTCCGCCCCACCGAACAGCGGGAATCTATGCCACACCTGCGCATCCGGGCGCCCGCGAAAACCCACGGACGCCCGCGGACACCCACCCCACGACCCGACCGATCTTCCCGCTCGCCACCGCTCGATCCCGCTTGATCCTGTTCCTACCACCGGTCGCGCGCGTCTGCGCGGCCGCTTCGGCGTTCCCCAAGGGGGTCCCGTATGGCCACACCCCTCACCGCGACCCGGCAGCTCACAGCGCTCAAGGACGAGGGCTGCAAAGTCGTCGAGTACAGAAGTTGGCGCACCCACAACCGCAATCACAAGGGCCCGTGGGGGCCGGTGCACGGGGTGATGATCCACCACACCGTCACCTCCGGAACCGCATCTTCCGTGGCCCTCTGCTACGACGGCCACTCGGCACTCCCCGGCCCGCTCTGCCACACCGTCGGCGCCAAGAACGGCACCCTCTACATGGTCGGCAACGGCCGGGCCAACCACGCCGGAAGCGGCGACGACGACGTCCTCCGAGCCGTCATCGCCGAGAACTCGCTCCCGCCCGACAACGAGGCCAACACCGACGGCAACCGCTACTTCTACGGCCTCGAACTGATCAACCTCGGCGACGGCAAGGACCCCTGGCCCGAAGCCCAGGTCGACGCCGCCGCCCGGTGGGCCGCCGCGCTCTGCCGGGCCCACGGCTGGAACGAGCGTTCCGTCATCGGGCACCTCGAATGGCAGCCGGGCAAGGTCGATCCGCGCGGCTTCACCATGAACAGCTTCCGTATCCGTGTGAAGAACCTCCTCGCCCACCCGCCCGGACAGGACACCGACCCGGAGGACGACGTGCCGCACTACCTCAGCCTCGGCATGTACAGCGAGCCCACTCTCGAGCCCGGCACCTGGCTCTCCCTCGCCTGGGACCAGGAGTGGTCGGACCCGCTCCGGCAGCACGGCGACGGCGCCCAGACGTTCGCCACCAACTGCCAGTACAACGGCGTCGCCTCGATCCGCGTCCGCGGCCTCACCCCGGGCAAGGAGCTCCAGGCGCGCGTCGTCGAGGACGACTCGTCCGGGGACACCGTCCAGACCNNCCATCCCATCGGCGAGGCGGTCGGCACGGGCGGCAGCACGTTCCTCGCCTTCCCGTTCTCCGGCAAGGCGCGAGAGGACCGCCGGATCAAGGTCCAGATCGCCCAGTTCGGCGACGGGCCGGTGACCGTGGAGAAGTGCTACCTGAAGGCCCAGCTCTGGGCCTCATGACAGCCGGCGACATGACAGCCGGCGCCGTACCGCACCGATCGGCCCGGCCCCGCCCGCCGCCGTCACCGGCACCGG
>DOWQ01000159.1:5384-5557 GCA_003519485.1 Streptomyces sp.
ACGAGCAGCCGGGCCCGCTGCTCGGGCACCCGCGCCGCCAGCGCCTTCCCGACGACTGCGCCCGCCGCGACCCCGGCCGCGACCAGCGCCCAGGCGGGGACGGCCAGTTGCGGCAGGCCCTTGGCAACGACGGAGAAGAGGTTCACCACGACCCCGTAGAAGAGGGCGTTCGG
>DOWQ01000485.1 GCA_003519485.1 Streptomyces sp.
GCTCGCCCTCGGCGGGGTCGGCGCGCTCAGCGCCTGCGGCATCCCGCCCGCCGGCCGCCAGGAGAGCGCCGCTTCGCCCGCCGACGACCACTCCGACGAGGAGAAGCGGGTCAACTGGTCCAACTGGACCGAGTACATCGACGTCGACGGCGACCGCCGGCCGACGCTGGAGCAGTTCCGGAAGCGGACCGGCATCAAGGTCGCGTACACCGAGGACATCAACGACAACGTCGAGTTCTTCGGCAAGATCAAGCCGCAGCTCGCGGCGGGCCAGGAGACCGGCCGGGACCTGATCTGTGTCACCGACTGGATGGCCGGCCGGATGATCCGGCTCGGCTGGATGCAGAAGCTCGACCAGAGCAACCTGCCCAATGCCTACGCCAATCTGTCAGCGGCGTTCCGCAGCCCCGGCTGGGACCCCGTCCGCGCGCACTCCTACGCCTGGCAGGGCATTCCCGCCGTCGTCGCCTACAACATCAAGGCGACCGGCGGCCGCACGGTCGACTCCGTCGAACAGCTCCTGGAGGACCCGAAGCTCAAGGGCCGGGTCGCCCTGCTCACGGAGATGCGCGACACCGTCGGCCTCACCCTCCTGGACATGGACTCGGACCCGGCCGACGTCACCGCCGACAGTTACGACGCGGCGATCGCCCGGATCCAGCGGGCCGTCGACAAGCGGCAGATCCGGCGCTTCACGGGCAACGACTACATCGACGACCTGAGCAAGGGCGACATCGCCGCCTGCATGGCCTGGGCCGGGGACCTCGTCCAGCTCCAGAAGGACAACCCCGACGTCCGGTTCGCCATCCCGGAGGCCGGCTACATGATGTCGTCGGACAACCTCATGGTCCCGAACAAGGCGCGGCACAAGACCAACGCCGAGAAGCTCATCAACTACTACTACGAGCCCGCGGTCGCCGCGCAGGTCGCCGCCTACATCGCCTACGTCAGCCCCGTCGACGGCATCGAGGCCGAGCTCGCGAAGATCGACAAGGACCTGGCGAAGAACCCCCTGATCATCCCCGATGCGGAGATGACGGAGAAGGCCGCCGAGTTCCGGCTGCTCTCCGACGAGGAGGAGACGGCCTTTGAAGAGAAGTTCGCCAAGCTCATCGGTGCCTGACGGCCAGTTCCGGCCGCCGCGCCGGTCCCCGTACCGGCTCCCTTTCCGCCCTTTGCCCCGTCCCTCATTCCGTCCCTCATGACGAACCGGATCACCATGACAGAGAGCACCGCCGGCGACGTCCGCCTCAGCGGAATCAGCAAGCGCTTCGCCGGCCACACCGCCGTCCACCCGCTCGATCTCACCGTCCCCGCCGGTTCCTTCTTCGCCCTGCTGGGCGCCTCCGGCTGCGGCAAGACCACCACCCTGCGGATGATCGCGGGACTGGAGGAGCCCACCACCGGCACCGTCGAGCTGGGCGGCGAGGACATCACCGGTCTGCCGCCGCACAAGCGGCCGGTCAACACGGTCTTCCAGAACTACGCGCTCTTCCCGCACCTGGACATCTACGAGAACGTCGCCTTCGGGCTGCGCCGCCGCGGCGTCAGGTCCGTGAAGAAGGACGTCGGCGAGATGCTCGACCTCGTCCAGCTCGGCGACTACGCCCGCCGCAAGCCGCACCAGCTCTCCGGCGGCCAGCAGCAGCGCGTCGCCGTCGCCCGCGCGCTCATCAACCGGCCGCGGGTCCTCCTCCTCGACGAGCCGCTCGGCGCCCTCGACCTCAAGCTGCGCCGCCAGATGCAGCTGGAGCTCAAACGGATCCAGACCGAGGTCGGCATCACCTTCGTCCATGTCACCCACGACCAGGAGGAGGCCATGACCATGGCCGACACGGTCGCGGTGATGAACGCGGGCCGCGTCGACCAGCTCGGCGTGCCCGCCGACCTCTACGAGAACCCGGGCACCACCTTCACCGCCAACTTCCTCGGCACCTCCAACCTCATCGAGGCCGAGGTCACCGCGAAGGACGGCGAGGAGCTGCTGCTCGACGCCGGGGACAGCAAGCTCCGGCTGCCCGCCGGACGCTGCTCCGCCCAGGCCGGCCCGGGCAGCGCGGTGCTCGCCGGCGTCCGGCCCGAGAAGGTGTCGCTCGCCCACGCGGACGACGCGGACGCCATCGCCGGGGGCCGGAACCGGATACCCGGCCGGATATCCGGCGCGAGCTTCATCGGCGTCTCCACGCAGTACGTCGTCGACTGCCCGGCCGCCGGGGCGCTCGCCGTCTACGAACAGAACATCGAGCGCGACAGCCGGCTCGTGCCCGGTGCCGAGGTCGTCCTGCACTGGAACCCGGCCCACACCTTCGGCCTCGACGCCGCACAGCCCATCGACGCGGGAACCGGCCTGGACGAGGAGGGCGCGTGACGACCACCGAAGCGCCCCCCGCGTCCGCCCCCGCTCCGGCCCCCGCGCCGCCGCCCGCCGAGCGGAAGCCGTCCGTGCGCCGGCGGCTGGTCCCGTACTGGCTGCTGCTGCCGGGCGCCCTGTGGCTGCTGGTCTTCTTCGCGGCGCCGATGGTCTACCAGGCGTCGACGTCCGTACAGACCGGCTCGCTCGAAAAGGGCTTCGAGGTCACCTGGCACTTCGCGACCTACTGGGACGCGCTGACCGAGTACTACCCGCACTTCCTGCGCTCGGTCCTCTACGGCGCCGTCGCCACCCTGCTGTGCCTGCTGATCGGCTACCCGCTCGCGTACATGATCGCCTTCCGGGCGGGCCGCTGGCGGAACCTCGTGCTGATCCTCGTCATCGCGCCGTTCTTCACCAGCTTCCTGATCCGCACGCTGGCCTGGAAGACGATCCTCGCCGACGCCGGCCCGGTCGTCGAGGCGCTGAACGCCCTGCACATCCTGGACGTCACCGCCACGCTCGGCCTCACCCTCGGCGAGCGGGTGCTGGCCACGCCGCTCGCGGTGATCTGCGGTCTCACCTACAACTTCCTGCCGTTCATGATCCTGCCGCTCTACGCCTCACTGGAGCGGATCGACGGGCGGCTGCACGAGGCGGCGGGCGACCTCTACGCCACCCCGGCCACCACCTTCCGCAAGGTGACCTTCCCGCTGTCGATGCCCGGCGTCGTGGCCGGCACGCTCCTCACCTTCATCCCCGCGACCGGCGACTACATCAACGCCGAACTCCTGGGCTCCACCAGCGGGAAGATGGTCGGCAACGTCATCCAGTCGCAGTTCCTGCGGGTGCTGGACTACCCGACGGCGGCTGCCCTCTCCTTCATCCTCATGGCGGCCATCCTCGTGATCGTCGGCGTCTACATCCGCAAGTCCGGGACCGAGGAGGTCGTCTGATGGCCGCGATTCTGCGCCTGCTGCGGCGGAACCTGGTGGTGATCGCGGGGGTGCTCGCGCTCGGCTACCTGATCCTGCCCAACCTCATCGTGCTGGTCTTCTCCTTCAACAAGCCCAGTGGCAAGTACAACTACGAGTGGCAGCGGTTCTCCACCGACGCCTGGACCGACCCCTGCGGCGCCCCCGGCATCTGCGACTCGCTCGGCCTCAGCCTGCAGATCGCCGGTTGGGCGACGCTCGGCGCGACCGTCCTCGGCACGATGATCGCCTTCGCGCTCGCCCGCTACCGGTTCCGCGCGCGGTCCACCGTGAACACGCTGATCTTCCTGCCGATGGCGATGCCCGAGGTCGTCATGGGCGCCTCGCTCGGCACGCTGTTCCTCAACATGCGCATCGAGTTCGGCTTCTGGACGATCCTCATCGCCCACCTGATGTTCTGCCTGAGCTTCGTCGTCGTCGCCGTCAAGGCCCGGGTGATGAGCATGGACCCGCGGCTGGAGGAGGCGGCCCGCGACCTCTACGCCGCGCCGCTCCAGACCTTCCTGCGCGTCACCCTGCCGATCGCGGCGCCGGGCATCGCCGCGGGGGCGCTGCTCTCCTTCGCCCTCTCCTTCGACGACTTCATCATCACCAACTTCAACTCGGGCGCGACCGTGACCTTCCCCATGTTCGTCTGGGGCTCGGCACAGCGCGGCACGCCCGTCCAGGTCAATGTCATCGGAACGGCGATGTTCGCCGCCGCCGTGCTGTGCGTGCTCGCCGGCCAACTGGCCGGCCGCAGCCGCCGGAGGAGCTGAGAAACCATGGCACCCGCAGCCATGTCCGCCGTGCAGTCGCTCAAGGACGCCCGGCCCGCCCCGTACTGGCTCGACGATCCCGGCCGCCCCGGCGCCCGGCCCGCCCTGGCCGGCGACGAGCACTGCGACCTGCTCGTCGTCGGCGGCGGCTACACCGGCCTGTGGACCGCGCTGCTGGCCAAGGAGCGCGACCCCGGCCGCGACGTGGTGCTCATCGAGGCCCGGGAGACGGGATGGGCCGCGTCCGGCCGGAACGGAGGCTTCTGCGCGGCCTCCCTCACCCACGGCTTCGCCAACGGCCTGGCCCGCTGGCCGGACGAGCTGTCCCGGCTCGAAGAGCTGGGCCGCCGCAACCTCGACGAGATCGAGGAGTCCGTCGCCCGTTACGGAATCGACTGCGACTTCGAACGCACGGGCGAGATCGACGTCGCGACCGAGCCGCACCAGATCGCCGAGCTGCGGAGCGCGTCCGAGGCGGCCGCGGCGCTCGGCTACGAACTGCCGTTCCTCGACGGCGACCAGGTGCGTGCCGAGGTCGACTCGCCGACCTTCCTCGCCGGCGTCGCGGACCCCGGCGGGGTCGCCATGCTCAACCCGGCCCGGCTCGCCTGGGGCCTCAAGCGCGCCTGCCTGGAGGCGGGCGTACGGATCCACGAGCACACCAGCGCCGAGGAGCTGTCCTCCCGCGGCCCGGGCGTCGCCGTCCGCACCCCGTACGGCCGGGTCTTCGCGCGGCACGTCGCGCTCGGCACCAACGCCTTCCCCTCGCTGGTGCGGCGGGTCCGGCCGTACATCGTCCCGGTCTACGACTACGCGCTGATGACCGAGCCGCTCGGCGCGGAGCAGCTCGCCGCCATCGGCTGGCGGAACCGCCAGGGGCTCAGCGACAGCGCCAACCACTTCCACTACTTCCGGCTCACCGCCGACAACCGCATCCTGTGGGGCGGCTACGACATCGTCTACCACTACGGCAGCCGGATCGCCCGGGACTTCCACCAGCGGCCGGAGACCTACCGCACCCTCGCCGAGCACTTCTTCCGCTGCTTCCCGCAGCTGGAGGGGGTGCGCTTCAGCCACACCTGGGGCGGTCTGATCGACACCTGCTCGCGCTTCTCGCCCTTCTTCGGCACCGCGCACCGGGGCCGGGTGGGCTACACCGCCGGCTACACCGGGCTCGGGGTCGGCGCGAGCCGGTTCGGCGCGCAGGTGATGCTCGACCTGCTCGGCGGCGAGCGCACGGAACGCACGGGCCTGGAGATGGTGCGGACCAAGCCGCTGCCGTTCCCGCCCGAACCGGTGCGCTGGGCCGGCATCGGCATCACCCAGTGGTCCCTCGCCCGTGCCGACGCGGCCGGCGGCCGGCGGAACCTCTGGCTGCGCGGGATGGACCGGATCGGTCTCGGCTTCGACTCCTAGGCGGACCGCCACCGTCCGGGGCGCCGCGCCGAGGTATTTCACCCGGGTGTGGCCCGGTTGCGTACGATCCGCTTCGGAACCGGTGTAACGATTTCCGCCTCCGGGCCTCTCCTCTACCGACATGCCAACGCATTCGGTACCAAGGAGGACCCGGTATGAACAGCACGGGGGCGGACGGCGCGGTCGATTGGCTCGTCTCGGTGGCACCCGATCCGGGGGCCTGCCGCCGGGAATGGGAGCGCAGCCCGCTGGGCGTGGTGCTGCTCCCGGCCGGCAGCCGGTGGGACGTGCTGATCCTGCCGGGGGAGCTCGGCGTCCTGACCCTCGAGGTGCTCAGCCGCCGGATCGACCGGCCCGGCCCGGTGCTCGCCGACTTCGGCGAGGAGCGGACCGGCTTCTTCGTGCCGCCGGGCACCGCCTGCCGCTGGGCCGGTACGGGGGTGCGCGCCGCCGGCCGGGGCACCTGGATCGTGGTGCCCTATCCGGGGCGCGCGACCGGCGGAGTGCGCTGGCTCGTACCGCCGGACGGCAGCGGCACGCTCAACGACCCGGTGCTGCTGGAGCTGGCCCTGCACGAGGCCGCCGCCGACATCGCCCGCCGAGAGGTCCGCTGAGCGCCCACAGCGGCAGGGCGCACAGGAGCCAACTGCCCAGCACGTCCAGCGGCCAGTGGTAGCCGCGCACGACGAGGCCCGCCCCGACGGCCGCGTTCAGCAGTGGCACGCCGGTGGCGAGGAGCCGGCGGGCCGCCCGCCGCAGATACGGCAGCAGCAGGAGGGCCGCCGCGC
>DOWQ01000490.1 GCA_003519485.1 Streptomyces sp.
GCCTCGCCGCCCCGCTGCTCGGCACGCCCGCGCTCACGGCGTGCGGAGGACGCTCCTGGGACGACCTGCCCGACGCCCGGCTGACGATCGCGACCGGCAACCCCGGCGGGGTCTTCCACCGCTACGGCGAGGCGCTCGCGGAGGTCTTCGCCGAGCGGCTGGGCCTCACCGTCCGCACCCGCGGGACCAATGCGAGCATCGACAACGTCCGCGAGGTGTCGCAGCGGGTGAGCGACATCGGCTTCACCCTCGCCGACGTCGCGGCTGACGCCCGCCGCGGGCGCGGTGAGTTCCGTGAGCCGGTCGACATCGTCGCGATGGCCCGCGCGTACGACAGCTTCGTCCACCTCGTCGTGCGCGCGGACTCCGGCATCCGCTCGCTCGAGGACCTGCGCGGCCGCCGCGTGAGCCTCGGCGCGACCGGCTCGGGTACGCGCGGCATCGCCTGGCGGGTCGTGCGCGCGGCGGGTCTCGACGACGAGGACATCGAGCAGATCGCCGAGACCCTGCAGGAGTCCGCGGACGCGGTCGCCCAGGACACCCTCGACGCCTTCTTCTTCGTGAGCGGGCTGCCGAACACCGCGGTCCTGCGGCTGTCCGAGCAGGTACCGATCCGCCTCGTCCCGCTCGGCACGATGGCCCCGCGCCTGGCCCGCGACCACGGCGCCGAGTTCTCCCGGTCCTCCATCCCCGCGTCGACCTACGGGCTCGAGCGCGCCGTCGACACGGTGAGCGTGCAGAACCACGTGCTCGTGCGGCCGGACCTCGACGACGACCTCGTCTACGCGCTCACCCGGGTGATGTTCGAGGAGCAGCCGGCGATCGAGGAGCTCGCGCCCGGCCTGCGCCAGCCCAACGTCGGCACGGCGATCTACACCAGCCCGCTGCCGCTGCACCCCGGCGCGCTGCGGTACTACCGCGAGCAGCGCTAGTCGGCGCCGGGCAGGGTGAGGTCCACGGTGAGCCCGCCCCCCGGGGTCTGCGAGACCTCGACGTCACCGCCGCACTCGGTGAGCCGAGCGCGCACGATGGCCAGCCCGAGGCCGGTGCCCTGCACGTTCTGGTGGGCGCGTCCGCGGAAGAACCGCGCCCCCACCCTGGCCAGGTCGTCGGGGTGGAGCCCCGGCCCGTGGTCGACGACCCGCACCCGCACCGGTCCGGCGAAGGGGGATCCCCCCGCCTGCGTCACCGTCACCTCGACCGGTGAGCCGGGCGCGAACTTCGCGGCATTGTCGAGCAGCGCGTCGAGGGCGGTGTCGAGGACCTCGACGGTCGCGAGGGCGGGCGCCTCGGGCGGGGCGTGGACCGTGAGCCGGTCGAAGACCGGTGCCCACATCTCGCAGCGATGGCGCACGACCACGGCGACGTCGACGCGGGTGCGGGTGACGGTCGCGGCACCGACCTGGGAGAGGTGGAGCAGCGACTCGACGGTCGCGCTGAGCCGGTCGGTCTCCTCGAGGACCGGCTCGACGTCGTCCCGGTCGACGCCCTCGGAGGCGAGGTTCTCCACCCGCAGGCGCAGCGCGGTGAGTGGGTTGCCGAGCTGGTGGGCCGCGTCGGCGACGAGCTCGCGCTGCTGGGCCTGGGAGGCCTGCACGCTGTCGGCCATCCCGTTGAAGGAGTGCGCCAGCTCGCGCAGCTCGGCCGGGCCGGTCTCGTTGGCGCGGGCGTCCATGTCCCCGGAGCTCAGCCGCCTGGCGGTGACGTCGAGGGCGTGGACCGGCCGCAGGACCCAGCCGACGGCGGGCACGACGACGCCGTAGGCGGCGAGCAGCACGGTCGCGGCGCCGAGCCCACCGAGCACGAGCAGCCGCACGAGGACGTCGGAGCGCACCTCGTCGGTCGGGGCCACGACGACGACCGCTCCGAGCACCTGGGCGTCGCGGCCGACCGGCGAGCCGATGAGCATCTGCTCCTCGTGCCAGGGCCAGGCGGTCTCCGGCGGGTGCGTGGTGGCGCCGGTCAGGGCCCGGGTGATCGCCGCCTCGGTGCGCGGGCCGGCGGGGTCGGTCCCGGCACTCGTCACGACCTCACGGTTGGCGTCGGTGACGACGACCGAGCCGCCGTACACCTCGGTGTAGCGCCGCAGCTCGCTCTCGAGGCTGACGACGTCGTCGTCCTCGATGGCGTCCTCGGCGAGCACGGCGAAGCGGGCGACGTCACCGAGCCGACCGACGAACTGGTCCTGCGTGCGGTCCGCGGCGTAGGCGGCGAGGAGCGGGACCATGAGCGCCATGAGGAGCATCGCCAGGAGGGGCAGGGCGATGGCGAGCATGCGACGGCGCACGGATCAGCCCCCGTCCCGGATCCGGTAGCCGATGCCGCGCACGGTCTCGATGAGGCCCGGCCGGCCGAGCTTGGTGCGCAGGGCGGAGACGTGCACGTCGAGGGTGCGCGAGGCACCGATCCACGAGGTGTCCCAGATCGACTCCATGAGGGCCTCGCGGGTGATGGCGTCACCGCCGGCCTGCACGAGGGCCGCCAGCAGGTCGAACTCCTTGCGGGTCAGCTGCACGGGCACGCCGCGCACCGACACCCGCCTGGTCAGCAGGTCGATGCGGACCGCGCCGAGGCGGACCGGCTCCCGCTCGCCGCCCGCCGCCGTCTCCTCGGCCTCCTCACCGGGGACGGTGCGCCGGAACACCGCGTGGATACGGGCCAGCAGCTCGCCGGTGTCGTACGGCTTGACGACGTAGTCGTCGGCGCCCAGATTCAGCCCGTGGATGCGGGACCGTACGTCGGCGCGGGCCGTCACCATGATCACCGGGGTGCTGGTGAGCTTGCGGATCCGGCCGCAGACCTCGAAGCCGTCCTGGTCGGGCAGCCCGAGGTCGAGCAGGACGACGCCGAAGGGCGTGCCGGTGTCGGGCAGCAGCGCCTGGAGCGCCTCGCTGCCGTTGCGGGCGTGCGTGACGGCGAAGCCGTGCCGCGCGAGCACCGCGGACAGGGCGGCCGCGACATGGTCGTCGTCCTCGACGAGGAGCAGTCTCATCGGCCCCTTCCCGGTGCGGGCGCTCTGTGGCGCGGTGCGGTCACCGCAGATGTTCTCACCGCGGAAGCGTGCACTGCATACAGCCTGATTCCCGCGTCGTACGTCAAGCGAACCGGCGCTCCGGCCGGTATCCGTTACGGAGCCGGTAGCGAAGCCGAGCGGCCGGCCCCGCCCTCACCGAGCGTCGCACCCGGTAGCCGGATCGTTATGCTCAATTTCCGCTCAGATGTAATGACGCTGGTCCACTCCGCTCATTAGGGTCCTCCCCAACCGAGGAGGACGGAGCAAGAAGCCGATGACCGAAGTACCGGTGACCAAGGACGCCGTACCCGTAACGGACAATCTGGTCGTGCTGGACAACGTCAACAAGCACTTCGGCGCGCTGCATGTGCTCCAGGACATCGACCTGACCATCGCGCGCGGCGAGGTCGTCGTCGTCATCGGGCCCTCGGGGTCCGGCAAGTCGACGCTGTGCCGCACGATCAACCGCTTGGAGACCATCGACTCCGGCACCATCGCCGTCGACGGCAAGCCGCTGCCCGCTGAGGGCCGCGAGCTGGCCCGGCTGCGTGCGGATGTCGGCATGGTGTTCCAGTCCTTCAACCTCTTCGCGCACAAGACCGTGCTGGAGAACGTGACGCTGGGCCAGGTCAAGGTCCGGCGCATGGAGAAGAAGGCGGCCGAGGAGAAGGCCCGCTCCCTGCTCGACCGGGTGGGGGTCGGCAATCAGTCGGACAAGTACCCGGCCCAGCTGTCCGGCGGACAGCAGCAGCGCGTGGCGATCGCCCGCGCGCTCGCCATGGACCCGAAGGTGATGCTCTTCGACGAGCCGACCTCGGCGCTGGACCCGGAGATGATCAACGAGGTGCTGGAAGTCATGCAGCAGCTCGCCCGGGACGGCATGACCATGGTCGTCGTCACGCACGAGATGGGCTTCGCGCGCTCCGCCGCGAACCGGGTCGTCTTCATGGCGGACGGCCGGATCGTCGAGGAGGCGCAGCCCGAGCAGTTCTTCAGCAACCCGCGCAGCGACCGCGCCAAGGACTTCCTGTCGAAGATCCTCCACCACTGAGCCCGGCCCGCCGTCCCCGGGCCCGGCCCGACAGAACACCCCCGTCTCCGACAATCCGTGAGGAAGTTCGCTCATGAAGCTCCACAAGGCAGGCACCGCTGCCGCCGCCGCCCTGGTCCTCGCCCTGACCGCCACCGCCTGTGGCGGCGGCGACAGCGGCGGGGGCGGTGACGAGAAGGTCACCATCGGCATCAAGTTCGACCAGCCGGGCCTGGGTCTGAAGACGCCCGACGGCAAGTACACCGGGTTCGACGTCGATGTCGCCAAGTACATCGCCAAGGAGCTGGGGTACGAGGAGAAGGACATCGAGTGGAAGGAAGCTCCCAGCAACGAGCGGGAGAACCTGATCGCTCGCGGTGACGTGGACTTCATCGCCGCCACCTACTCGATCACCGACGAGCGCAAGGAGAAGGTCGACTTCGCCGGCCCGTATCTCATCGCCCACCAGGACCTGCTGGTTCGCGCGGACGACGACTCGATCACGGACCCGAAGGACCTGAACTCCAAGAAGCTCTGCTCGGTCACCGGCTCCACCTCGGCGCAGAACGTCAAGAACGACTTCGCGCCCAAGGCGGACCTGCTGGAGTACGGCGGCTACTCGGAGTGCCTGACGGGGCTGGAGAACAAGGCGGTCGACGCGCTGACCACCGATGACTCCATCCTGGCCGGCTACGCGGCGCAGGACGACCACAAGGGCAAGTTCAAGCTGGCCGGTCTCAGCCTCAGCGACGAGCACTACGGCGTCGGCCTCAAGAAGGGCGACACCGAGCTGCGGGACAAGATCAACAAGGCGCTCGAGAAGATGATCGAGGACGGCGCCTGGGACAAGGCGGTCNNTCCGGAACCGGCGGCGCGCCCTTTCATCCGACCAGGGGAGAGCGCGGGAAAACGTGTTCGATTTTCTTGATCTCGAGCAGTACGACCTGTTCGGAGCGTTCTGGGTGACGGTACGGCTCACCCTGTACTCGACCGTCGGCTCGCTCATCTGGGGAACCGTACTGGCCGGGATGCGGGTCAGCCCGGTCCCGCTGATGCGTTCCTTCGGCACCGCGTACATCAACATCATGCGGAACACTCCGCTGACGGTGATCATCGTCGCCACCTCGCTCGGGCTCTACCAGACGATGGGCATCGCGCTCGGCGGGGAGACCTCGAAGGAGGCCGGCTTCCGGCTGGCGGTGCTGGGTCTCGTCGCCTACACGGCCACCTTCGTCTGCGAGTCGCTGCGCTCCGGGATCAATACGGTGCCCGTCGGCCAGTCCGAGGCCGCACGCGCCTTGGGGCTGAGCTTCACACAGGTGCTGCGGCACATCGTCCTGCCGCAGGCGTTCCGCTCCGTGGTGGCGCCGCTGGCGAACGTGCTGATCGCGTTGACGAAGAACACCACAGTGGCGGCGACCATCGGCGTGTCCGAGGCCGCCCTGCTGATGAAGGAGATGATCGAGAACGAAAGTGACGCCATCTTCCTGGTCTTCGCCGTGTTCGCGTTCGGATTCATCATCCTCACCCTCCCGGCGGGCCTGCTGCTCGGCTGGGTGAGCAAGCGTGTGGCGGTGAAGCGATGAGTGACCTCTCCGTTCTGTACGACGCCCCCGGCCCGCGCGCCAAGGTGCGCAACTGGATCTACACCGTCGTCTTCCTCGCCGTCTTGGCGCTGGCGGCCTGGTGGGTGCTGGGCACCATGGCCGAGAAGAACCAGCTGGCCGGGAACAAGTGGCTGCCCTTCGTCAATGACTCCCGGGTGTGGACGACCTATCTGCTGCCGGGGCTGCTGAACACCCTCAAGTCCGCCGCGCTGGCCATCCTCATCGCGGTGCCGGTCGGTGCCCTCTTCGGGATCGCGCGGCTCTCCGATCACCGGTGGGTCAGAGGGCCGGCGGGTGTCGTGGTCGAGTTCTTCCGCGCCATCCCGGTGCTGCTGCTGATGCTGTTCACCTACGAGGCGTACGCCCTGCTCACCGACATCGAGCCGGAGATCCGTCCGCTCTACGCCGTGGTCACCGGCCTGGTGCTCTACAACGCCTCGGTCATCGCCGAGATCGTGCGGGCCGGCATCCTGTCCCTGCCGCACGGGCAGACGGACGCGGCGAAGGCCATCGGCATGCGCAAGGGCCAGCTCATGTCCTTCGTGCTGCTGCCGCAGGCCGTGACCGCCATGCTGCCGGCGCTGGTCAGCCAGCTGGTCGTGATCGTCAAGGACACCGCCCTGGGCGGTGCGATGCTCGGCTTCGGCGAACTGCTGGGCCAGGTCCGGGAGATCACCGCGAACTACGGCGCGAACACCATCGCCGCGTTCACCGTCGTCGCCCTGATCTTCATCGCGCTGAACTACCTGCTCACGAGCTTCGCGGGCTGGCTGGAGGGCCGCGCGCGCCGTACCAGGAAAAGCACCGGCGCCGTGGTGACGGCCGCGCCCGGCGACGGGCTGGGCGGCGGCGCCTAGACCGGCGGGCCACCGGTCGGCCATCGACGGCCACCGGGGGTACGAGCGAGGGGGGCAGCGGCGCCGAGCCGCTGCCCCCCTCGCTTGACGCGGGCACCCCCAGTGGGTTGCATACGTGAGGTGATCGCGCACCGGGCTCCAACTGCCAGCTTCCGCAAGACCCGCCAGGTCGAAGGAGCCGCGCCGTGGACCCGGTGATCGTCGTCGGCGCGGGGCCGGTCGGCCTCGCCCTCGCCCTGGCGCTCACCCGGTACGACGTTCCCGTCGTCGTCCTCGACGAGGGCTCGGGGCAGTACGACGCACGCCCGGCGCGCACCACCGTGCTCCGGCCGGACACCGCCGACTTCGTCGACCGGATCTGCCGTACGCCCGTCTCCGGCGCGGGCATCCGCTGGTCCGCCTGGCGGATGATGCGGCGGCGGCAGCTGCTGCGCCGTCAGGAGACCGGGGACCCTTCCCCGGTGCACCTCGCGCAGCACGTGCTCGCCCGCAGGCTGCGGGCCGCTCTCGGGGACGAGAGCCTGGCCCGGATCGCCACCGACTGCCGCCTCGGCTCCCTCGAACAACACCCGGACGGCATCACGGCGCACACCCGCGAGCCGCAGGCCCGTCCGGCGGAACCGGGCGGCGGCGCCCGCTGGCGCGGCAGCCATCTCGTCGGCTGCGACGGGGCGCGATCCACCGTCCGCAAGCTCCTCGACGTCCGCTTTCCCGGCCGTACGGCGGTCGAGCGGCACGCCGTCGCCGCGCTGCGCGCCGAACTGCCGTGGCCCGGC
>DOWQ01000141.1 GCA_003519485.1 Streptomyces sp.
GGCGACGGCCTGGTTGCCGCCCTTGCCGCCCGGATGCACGGCCAGGTCGCCGCCGAGCACGGTTTCGCCGACCGCCGGGCGGCGGTCGACCCCGATCACCAGGTCGGCGTTGGCCGAGCCCACGACCAGCAGGTCGTAGACATGCATCGTGTCCTTCTTTCTCCCGTTCAGGAGGACGGGCCGGCGACCTTCTCGGCGGTGACCACCGTCACCGGGACCTCGATCGTGCTGTCGGCCTTCCCGTCCTTGGCGAGCCCGACGGCGTTCCCTGCCGTCGGCCTGCCTTGATTGTGGCGGCTGTTGAGCGACTGTGGCGGCGAATGTGCCGTCCTTCACGGCCGGCCGCGGTGTTGTCCACAGCCTTCTCCACAGCGTTGTCCACAGGCTGGGCGGAGTGTGGGCGGTCGGCGGTAACGTCGCGGCATGGTGCAATCGGCAGTGGTGGAAGGGGTCCTGGAGCGGATCACCTACGCCAATGAGGACAACGGCTACACGGTGGCCCGGGTCGACACCGGCCGCGGCGCGGGCGATCTGCTGACGGTCGTCGGCTCGCTGCTGGGCGCGCAGCCCGGTGAGTCGCTGCGGATGGAGGGCCGCTGGGGCTCCCACCCGCAGTACGGCAAGCAGTTCACCGTCGACAACTACACCACCGTGCTCCCCGCCACCGTCCAGGGCATCCGCCGTTATCTGGGCTCCGGGCTGATCAAGGGGATCGGGCCGCGGATCGCCGAGCGGATCGTCGACCACTTCGGGGTCGCCACGCTGGAGATCATCGAGGAGGAGCCGAAGCGGCTCGTCGAGGTGCCCGGGCTCGGGCCCAAGCGCACCCGGCTGATCGGCGCGGCCTGGGAGGAGCAGAAGGCGATCAAGGAGGTGATGATATTCCTCCAGGGCGTCGGCGTCTCCACCTCCATCGCCGTCCGGATCTACAAGAAGTACGGCGACGCCTCGATCTCCGTGGTGCGGAACCAGCCCTACCGGCTCGCGGCGGACGTCTGGGGCATCGGCTTCCTCACCGCCGACCGGATCGCCCAGGCCGTCGGGATACCGCACGACAGCCCCGAGCGGGTGAAGGCCGGCCTGCAGTACGCCCTCTCGCAGTCCTCCGACCAGGGCCACTGCTACCTGCCCGAGGAGCGGCTCATCGCCGACGCGGTGAAGTTGCTCCAGGTCGACACCGGGCTCGTCATCGACTGCCTCGGCGAGCTGGCCGGCGAGGAGGAGGGCGTCGTACGGCAGGCGGTGCCCGGCGAGGAGGAGGGGCAGCCGGTGTCGGCGGTGTATCTGGTGCCCTTCCACCGTGCGGAGTTGTCCCTCGCGGGCCAGCTGCTGCGGCTGCTGCGCACCGACGAGGATCGGCTGCCCGGCTTCCACTCCGTCGACTGGGACAAGGCCCTGGCCTGGCTGGGCGGCCGGACGGGCGCGGAGCTGGCGCCGGAGCAGCGGGCGGCGGTGCGCCTCGCGCTGACCGAGAAGGTCGCCGTGCTGACCGGCGGCCCGGGCTGCGGCAAGTCCTTCACCGTACGGTCGGTGGTCGAGCTGGCCCGGGCGAAGCAGGCCAAGGTGGTGCTGGCGGCGCCCACCGGCCGGGCCGCGAAGCGGCTCGCCGAGCTGACGGGCGCCGAGGCGTCGACCGTCCACCGGCTGCTGGAGCTCCGGCCGGGCGGTGACGCGGCGTACGACCGGGACCGGCCGCTGGACGCGGACCTGGTCGTCGTCGACGAGGCGTCGATGCTCGATCTGCTGCTCGCCAACAAGCTGGTGAAGGCGGTTCCGCCCGGCGCGCATCTGCTGCTGGTGGGGGATGTGGACCAGCTGCCGTCGGTGGGCGCCGGCGAGGTGCTGCGGGACCTGCTCGCGAAGGACGGCCCGGTGCCGGCCGTGCGGCTCACCAGGATCTTCCGGCAGGCCCAGCAGTCGGGCGTGGTGACCAACGCCCACCGCATCAACTCCGGGGTGCAGCCCATCACTCAGGGGCTGGCCGACTTCTTCCTGTTCCCCGAGGAGGACTCCGAGGAGGCGGGCCGGCTCACGGTCGACGTGGTGGCCCGCCGCATTCCCGCGAAGTTCGGCCTCGACCCGCGCCGGGACGTCCAGGTACTGGCGCCGATGCACCGCGGGCCGGCCGGCGCGGGCGCGCTCAACGGGCTGCTCCAGCAGGCCGTCACCCCGGCCCGGCCCGACCTCCCGGAGCGCCGCTTCGGCGGGCGGGTCTTCCGGGTCGGCGACAAGGTCACCCAGATCCGCAACAACTACGAAAAGGGGCGGAACGGCGTCTTCAACGGCACGGTCGGCGTCGTCACCTCGCTGAGCAACGACGACCAGCGGCTGACCGTGCTCACCGACGAGGACGAGGAGGTGCCGTACGACTTCGACGAGCTGGACGAGTTGGCGCACGCCTACGCCGTCACGATCCACCGCTCCCAGGGCAGCGAGTATCCGGCCGTGGTGATCCCGGTGACCACCGGCGCCTGGATGATGCTCCAGCGGAACCTGCTCTACACGGCGGTCACCCGTGCGAAACGGCTGGTCGTGCTCGTGGGCTCGCGCCGGGCGCTCGGCCAGGCGGTGCGCACCGTATCGGCCGGGCGGCGTTGCACGGCGCTCGACCACCGGCTCAGCGGGGTGATCTGAGGTGTTTTGCGCCCGCGTCTTTCCCAAACGGGGCGAAGAGGGGCAGGATGGGCGCGCATGCGGCACTGCGTGCCATTAATAGGCCTGACGGCCGACCCCGAGTGCACGGTCACGCGCCAGATGGGGGAAGGTAGAGACAGTCAGGGCACCTCGAAGAAGAGGCACAACGTCGGTGAGGGATGACGTGAGCGACAACTCTGTAGTACTGCGGTACGGGGACAGCGAATACCGCTTCCCGGTGGTCGACAGCACTGTCGGCGACAAGGGCTTCGACATCGGGAAGCTGCGTAACCAGACCGGTCTGGTGACCCTGGACAGCGGTTACGGCAACACTGCCGCGTACCAGTCGGCGGTCACCTATCTCGACGGCGAGCAGGGCATCCTGCGCTATCGGGGCTACCCGATCGAGCAGCTCGCCGAGCGCAGCACCTTCACCGAGACCGCGTATCTGCTGATCAACGGCGAGCTCCCCACGGTCGACGAGCTCGCCACCTTCAAGAACGAGATCACCCAGCACACGCTGCTGCACGAGGACGTCAAGCGCTTCTACGACGGCTTCCCGCGTGACGCGCACCCGATGGCCATGCTGTCCTCGGTGGTCAGCGCGCTGTCAACGTTCTACCAGGACAGCCACAACCCGTTCGACGAGGAGCAGCGCCACCTCTCGACGATCCGGCTGCTGGCCAAGCTCCCGACCATCGCCGCGTACGCGTACAAGAAGTCGATCGGCCACCCGGTCGTCTACCCGCGGAACGACCTCGGCTACGTCGAGAACTTCCTGCGGATGACCTTCTCGGTGCCGGCCGCCGAGTACGTACCGGACCCGGTCGTGGTCAGCGCCCTCGAAACGCTGCTGATCCTGCACGCCGACCACGAGCAGAACTGCTCGACCTCGACCGTGCGCCTCGTCGGCTCCTCGCAGGCGAACATGTTCGCCTCGATCTCGGCGGGCATCAGCGCCCTCTGGGGCCCGCTGCACGGTGGCGCCAACCAGTCGGTGCTGGAGATGCTCGAGGGCATCCGGAACTCCGGCAGCGATGTCGACACCTTCATCCGCAAGGTGAAGAACAAGGAAGACGGCGTGAAGCTCATGGGCTTCGGGCACCGCGTCTACAAGAACTTCGACCCCCGGGCGAAGATCATCAAGGCGGCGGCGCACGATGTCCTGTCGGCGCTCGGCAAATCCGACGAGCTGCTGGACATCGCCCTCAAGCTGGAGGAGCACGCGCTGGCCGACGAGTACTTCGTCGAGCGCAAGCTCTACCCCAACGTGGACTTCTACACTGGCCTGATCTACCGGGCCATGGGCTTCCCGAGCGAGATGTTCACCGTGCTCTTCGCGCTCGGCCGGCTGCCCGGCTGGATCGCCCAGTGGCACGAGATGATCAAGGAGCCGGGGTCCCGCATCGGCCGCCCGCGGCAGATCTACACCGGCGTGGTCGAGCGCGACTTCGTCCCGGTGGAGCAGCGGTAACGATCGGCTGCCCGAGACAGATGCCCTGACGCGATGGGGCCACCCGCACGGGGGGTGGCCCCATCGTCGCGTTCCGGGCGAGGCGCGGCGGGGTTTCCGGGCGTGGGGCGAGGGCGGGCCACGCCGGGGGCGGCAGGTGGGCGTGAAGGCAGGGCGTGAAGGCAGGGAGGGAAAGCGAAGAGCGCTCCGCGACCGATCCCCCCACGGGTCGATCGACGGAGCGCTCTCCATTCCCGGGTCGGATTCCCCCCACGGGATCCGGCCGGGTGTCTCCCTGACCGCGATGTCCGCGGGTCAGAAACTCTCGGGCCGTGCGGTCGTGCGGTGGCGCCTTGTCCTGCCGCCGATGCGATCTGCCGGGACGAGCACGTACGGGAGGGCCGCTCAAAGCTCCCCGGGCACGCGCCCCGGCCACGCACAGCCGGATTCCGTCCCCAAGACGATCCCGACCTGGCGGATGCGACACCCCGCCGGAGGTGTTGCATCGCCCGGTTAGACTCCCGACCCCCCTCAATGGTTACCTGCCAATGATTGTGATCTGGGTCTCATGCCATAAGGGGGTCAATGGGGGCAAGGGGTTCGATAAGGAGATCGAGACAGTTGCGTGAGGGTGTCGTGCAGCTGTTGGTGATTACGTGAAGGTACGCAATCGCAGACTGTTCGTGACCACGAAGACGGACGAAAAGGCCATCGCGGCGCCTGCGATCATGGGGCTGAGGAATCCGGCCGCGGCGAGCGGCAGCGCCGCCACGTTGTAGCCGAAGGCCCAGAAAAGATTGCCCTTGATGGTGCCGAGGGTACGCCGGGAGAGCCGGATCGCGTCCGCCGCGACCCGAGGGTCGCCCCGCACCAGCGTCAGGTCGCCCGCCTCGATGGCCGCGTCCGTGCCGGTTCCCATCGCCAGCCCGAGGTCGGCGGTGGCCAGCGCGGCCGCGTCGTTGACGCCGTCGCCGACCATGGCGACGGACCGGCCCTCGGCCTGGAGCCGCCGGACGACCGCGACCTTGTCCTGCGGCAGCACCTCGGCGATCACCTCGTCGATGCCGGCCGCACGGGCGACGGACTCGGCCACCGCCCGGTTGTCCCCGGTGAGCAGGATGGGCGTGAGCCCCAGCGCGCGCAGTTCGGCGACGGCCGCGGCGCTGCTGTCCTTGATCGCGTCGGCGACGGTGAGCACACCGCGCACCCGCCCGTCCCAGGCGACGAACACCGCCGTCCGGCCTTCCGCCTCGGCGGCGGCCTTCGCCACGGCGAGCCCGTCCGGCAGTACGAGCCCGTCCGGCAGTTCGACGGACGGCTCGTCGAACAGCTTCTCCCTGCCGACCAGCACCGCGCGGCCCTCGACGACGCCGCGGACCCCGAGGCCGGGCACGTTCTCGAAGTTCCCGGGCATCGGCAGCGGGCCGGCCCGGTCGGCGGCGCCGGTGGCGATCGCCCGCGCGATCGGGTGCTCCGAGGCGTCCTCCAGTGCGCCCGCCAGCCGCAGCAACTCCCGCTCCTCGGTGCCGGGTGCGGCCAGCACGTCGTGCAGCGTCATCCGCCCGGTGGTGACCGTGCCGGTCTTGTCCAGCACGACTGTGTCCACCCGGCAGGTCGACTCCAGCACCTCCGGACCCTTGATCAGGATGCCGAGCTGGGCGCCGCGGCCCGTACCGACCATGAGAGCGGTCGGTGTGGCCAGGCCCAGGGCGCAGGGGCACGCGATGATCAGTACCGCGACGGCGGCCGTGAAGGCGGCGGTGACATCGCCGTCCGCCAGCAGCCAGCCGGCCAGCGTGCCCAGCGCAATCAGCATGACCACCGGCACGAAGACGGCGGAGATCCGGTCGGCGAGGCGCTGCACCTCGGCCTTGCCGTTCTGCGCCTCCTCGACCAGCGCGGCCATCCGAGCCAGCTGGGTGTCGCCGCCGACACGGGTGGCCTCCACGACCAGCCGGCCGGCCGCGTTCACCGTCGCGCCGGTCACAAAGTCGCCCGCGGCCACGTCCACCGGCATCGACTCGCCGGTCAGCATCGAGGCGTCCACGGCGGAGCGGCCCTCGACGACCAGGCCGTCCGTGGCGATCTTCTCGCCGGGGCGTACGACGAACCGGGTGCCGACCGTCAGCCGCCCGACGGGCATCCGCTCCTCGCGGCCGTCCTCGCGCAGCACGGCCACGTCCTTGGCGCCGAGCTCCATCAGGGCGCGCAGCGCAGCGCCGGCCTTGCGCTTGGAGCGCGCCTCCAGATGGCGGCCGAGCAGGATGAAGGTGGTCACCCCGGCGGCGACCTCGAGGTAGAGGGCGGACGAGGCATCCGCGCGGGAGACGGAGAAGCTGAAGCCGTGCCGCATCCCGGGCATCCCGGCGTCCCCGAGGAACAGCGCCCACAGGGACCAGCCGAAGGCCGCCAGGGTGCCGACGGAGACGAGCGTGTCCATGGTGGCCGCGCCGTGCCGGAGGTTGGTCCAGGCGGCCCGGTGGAAGGGCAGGGCGCCCCAGACGACGACGGGGGCGGCGAGAGTGAGCGACAGCCACTGCCAGTTGTCGAACTGGAGCGCGGGCACCATCGCCAGCAGGACGACCGGGACCGACAGCGCGAGCGAGACGAGCAGCCGCTCGCGCAGCGGCCCGGACTCCTCACGGCCGCCCGCGCCGCCCCGCGACCCCGCCGCCTGTGGTTGCTCACCGCGCGCGGCCGCTTCGGGGGCGGAGCCGAGAGCGGCGCCCGAAGCGGAAGCCGGGGCCGAACCGGGAGCCGCCGAGGAGGCGGGGACCGGGGCGGAGCCGGGAGTCGCGCCGCAGGCCGGTGCGGGCCGCGGTTCGGGTGCGGCCTTGGGCTCGGCCGTGTAACCCGTCTTCGCGACAGTGGCGATCAGGTCGTCCACGGCCGTTCCGCCGCCGTGGACCACCCTCGCCTTCTCCGTCGCGAAGTTCACGGTCGCGGTGACGCCGTCCATCCGGTTGAGCTTCTTCTCGACGCGGGCCGCGCAGGAGGCGCAGGTCATGCCGCCGATCGCGAGCTCGACCCGGTGCTGGGCGGCGGCGTCGGGCTCGCGCATGGGGGCGTTGCCGGTGGCCGCGGTGTCGGGGGTTGTGCCGGTCATATCGGATCTCCCGGGGCGGAGGGCCGGGCGCCGCAGCGGCCGGAGGCGCGGCGCGGCAGCGCCCGTCGTCGGGCCATCGTCGGGTCAGGCACTGCCGCTGAGCTCGTAGCCGGCCTCGTCGACGGCGGCGCGGACTGCATCGTCGTCCAGCGGGGCCGCGGAGACGACGGTCACGAGACCGGTGGCGGCGTCGGCCTGGACGGAACGCACGCCGTCGAGGGCGGACAGTTCACCGGAGACCGCACCCTCGCAGTGGCCGCAGGTCATCCCGGACACCCGGTAGGTGGCGGTGACCGCGCCGGGCACGGTGCTGGGCTGCGTTTCGGCGCTCATGGTGACTCTCCTCTGTGGGCTTACGGGGGCGTGCGGCCGCTGTTCGCGGGGAAGCCCCGGTGCACTTCCGATGCTCCTCCGGTCCTGTCAACTCTATACCCGCCAGGGGTATTCCGGGCCGAGGGGTGCCCGGACGGCTTCAACAGCGAGCTCCGGGCGTGCGCGGTGGGTGCGGTGGGTGCGGTGGCGGCGCTCATGCGGCCATCCCCTCTCGGGACTGTGCGGCGGTCAGGGTGAGGAAGAGCTCCTCGAGGCCACCGGCGGAGCCGCTGGCGAGGTCGGTGAGGACGATGCGGGCGTCGAGCGCGATGCGACCGACCGCCTCGCTGCTCGTCGCGGCCAGGAGGCCGGCGGGGCTGGCGGTGACCTCGATGCCCGCGGTGGTCAGCGCTGCGACCAGGGCCGCGTCGTCGGTGGAGCGCACGCGCGTGCCCTGCTGCTGCAGGAGCTGCTCGACGCTGCCCTGGGCGACGATGCACCCGTGGCCGATGATGACGAGCTCGTCGGCGACGACCTGCACCTCGGAGAGCAGGTGCGAGGAGAGCAGCACGGTGCCGCCGCGGTCGGCGAAGCCGCGCAGCAGCCCCCGCATCCAGTGGATGCCCTGGGGGTCGAGCCCGTTGGCCGGCTCGTCGAGGACGAGCACCTCGGGGTCGCCGATGAGCGCAGCGGCCAGGCCGAGGCGCTGGCGCATGCCGAGCGAGTAGTTGCGCACCCGTCGACCGGCCTCCTGGTCGGTGAGACCGACGGTGGCGAGCCCGTGCTCGACGGCGGTCGGCCCGACGCCGATCGTGCGGGCGGCCAGGGTGAGCACCTCTCGTCCGGTGCGGCCGGGGTGCTGGGCCGAGGCGTCGAGCATGACGCCGACGTGGCGGCCGGGGTTGGGCAGGTCGGCGTAGCGCCGGCCGAGGACGAGCGCCTCGCCGGAGGTCGGAGGCGTGAGGCCGGTGACCATCCGCATCGCGGTGGACTTGCCCGCGCCGTTGGGGCCGAGGA
>DOWQ01000140.1 GCA_003519485.1 Streptomyces sp.
CGACTCCGAGCGGGGGCAGCGGTCCGCGCCGCCGCCCGGACTCGGCACGGCCGCCGCCGGACCGTCGCACTCCGGGCCCCGGCTGGACCTGCGCAGCCCGGCGCACCGCACCGAGCGCGAGTTGCTGAAGCTCGCCCTCCAGCATCCGGAGCTGGTCGCCCCGACGTTCGACGCGTACGGCACGGACGAGTTCACCGCCCCGCCGTACGCCGTCGTGCGCCGCGCGATCGAGGATGCCGGGGGAGTGACCGGCGCGGGCGAGGACTACCTCGCCCGGGTCCGCGATGTCGCCCCCGACGACGTCGTGCGGTCGCTCGTCACCGAGCTGGCCGTCGAGACGATCCACAGCAAGCACGTGGACGAGGTCTACGCGGGCGTGCAGCTGGTGCAGGTGCGGCTGCGGGCCGTCGACCGCCGCGTCACCGACATCCGCGGCAGCCTCCAGCGGCTGGGCGCCCAGGCCGACCCGGAGCACATCGCCGCCGTGCAGAACGAGCTGTGGGTGCTCCAGCAGTACGGCCAGTCGCTCCGCGAACGCGGCGCCGCCGCGCTGTAGCCGCGGCCCGTACGGAGCCGTGACCGGACTCCGTGCCGGAGCTGTGACCGGGGCCCGCACGGAGCTGTGACCGGAGTCCGGGCGGCGGTGCGACCGGGCCCGCGCCCGTGCTCCGGCCGGTCCCGCAACACTGTCCCGCAGGCCTCCGGACCACCCTCCGGCCCGCCCCGTGCCGCCCTCCGGCCGGGTGTTCCCAGGACTTCCGGCTGTGTCCGCGCAGGTGTGACCGCCCGGGAACGCCGCGTGACGCCGCCGTGCAGAAACTGGGCGCACACCCCTCGTGGCGAGCGTGCGTCGTGCCCCACACTGGTGTGCGGTGCCTGAGTCCTCGGAGCGCGGCGGGTCCGGTCGAGCGGTTCCGGAATCCCCGCGGATCCGTTCAACACGCACGGAACGGATGGCGGCCCCGGCCGCAGCCGTTCCGCCGTCGCCGGACGTCCCCGCCCCGGCAGCGATCACCCTGGAGGTCGCCCCCGTGCAGACCCGGACCCTGACCGGAACGGCGGACAAGGTGCCGCCGCAGACGGTCCCGCCGCGTCATCCCGAGGTGACCGCCGACCGGCCTCCCGCGCAGCCGCCGCCCGTCGAGGAGGCAGCCGCCGGGGAGCCGGCCCTGGAACCGGAACTCCTGCACCCCGCCCGCGAGCCGGGGCTCCCTGAGGCCGTGGCGGAGGTTATGACCGAGGCCGTGACAGAGGCCCAACTGCTGGAGCCGGCCCGGGAGTCCGAGATCGCGGAACCACCCTCGGAACCGGAACCGGAGCCGGAGCCCGCCCCGGAGTCCAAGCCCGAGGCGGAACGGCGCAGACGCGCCGCCCTGCGGGCCGACACGGGCGGCCCCTCGTCCGATCTGTTCCGCCAGTATCTGCGCGAGATCGGCCGCATCCCGCTGCTCTCGGCCGCCGAGGAGGTCGACCTCGCCCGCCGGGTGGAGGCCGGGCTGTTCGCCGAGGAGAAGCTCGGCCGGTTCCCCGAACTCGACTCCCAGCTCGCCGTCGACCTCGACAAGCTCGTCGTGCTGGGGCGGATGGCCAAGCGCCGGCTCATCGAGGCCAACCTGCGGCTCGTGGTCTCCGTCGCCAAGCGCTACGTCGGCCGCGGCCTGACCATGCTCGACCTGGTGCAGGAGGGCAACCTCGGGCTGATCCGCGCCGTCGAGAAGTTCGACTACGCCCGCGGCTACAAGTTCTCCACGTACGCGACCTGGTGGATCCGGCAGGCCATGTCCCGCGCTCTCGCCGACCAGGCCCGCACCATCCGGGTGCCCGTCCATGTCGTCGAGCTGATCAACCGGGTCGTACGGGTGCAGCGCCGGATGCTCCAGGAGCGGGGCTACGAGCCGACCGCCGAGGAGGTCGCCGGCCAGCTCGATCTGCTCCCCGAGCGGGTCGGCGAAGTCCTGCGACTCGCCCAGGAACCGGTGTCCCTGCACGCTCCGGTCGGCGAGGAGGACGATGTCGCGCTCGGTGACCTCATCGAGGACGGTGACGCGACCTCCCCGGTCGAGTCCGCCGCCTTCCTCCTGCTCCGCGAGCATCTGGACGCCGTGCTCTCCACGCTCGGTGAGCGGGAACGCAAGGTCGTGCAGCTCCGCTACGGCCTCGTCGACGGCCGGGCCCGCACTCTCGAGGAGATCGGCGGGATCTTCGGCGTGACCCGCGAGCGGATACGGCAGATCGAGTCCAAGACCCTCAGCAAGCTCCGCGACCACGCCTTCGCGGACCAGCTGCGCGGCTACCTGGACTGATCCCTCCCCGGCCCCGGGCCACCGCCTCCCCGCCCCGGCCCTCAGTCCACCTCGGCGACGGCCTCCGCGAACTGTGCCGCGTACAGCCGCGCGTAGGCGCCGCCCGCCGCCAGCAACTCCGCGTGCGTGCCCTGTTCGACGATCGCGCCGGACTCCATCACCAGAATCGCGTCGGCGTCACGGATCGTGGACAGCCGGTGCGCGATGACGAAGCTCGTACGGCCGTGGCTGAGCGTGGCCATGGCCCGCTGGATCAGCACCTCGGTGCGGGTGTCGACGGAGCTCGTCGCCTCGTCCAGCACCAGGATCACCGGGTCGGAAAGGAACGCCCGTGCGATCGTGAGCAGTTGCTTCTCGCCGGCGCTGACGCCGGTGCCCTCGTCGTCGATCACCGTGTCGTAGCCGTCGGGCAGCGTACGGATGAACCGGTCGGCGTGCGCCGCCCGCGCGGCCTCCTCGACCCGTTCGCGGCTCGCGCCCTCCGCCCCGTAGGCGATGTTCTCCGCGATCGTGCCGCCGAACAGCCAGGTGTCCTGGAGGACCATGCCGATGCCGGACCGCAGTTCCTCGCGCGGGAGCGTGGCGATGTCCGTCCCGTCCAGGATGATCCGGCCGCCCGTCACCTCGTAGAACCGCATCAGCAGATTGACGAGCGTCGTCTTGCCCGCGCCGGTCGGACCGACGATGGCGACGGTCTGCCCGGGCTCGACGGACACCGAGAGACCCTCGATGAGCGGCTTCTCCGGGTCGTAGCGGAACGAGACGTTCTCCAGCGCGACCCGGCCGCGCGGGCCGGTACTCCGCGCGGGCGTCGGGGACTCCGGGTCGGGCTCCTGCTCCGGCGCGTCCAGGAGTTGGAACACGCGCTCGGCCGAGGCGACCCCGGACTGCACCAGGTTGGCCATGCTCGCCACCTGTGTCAGCGGCTGGCTGAACTGCCGCGAGTACTGGACGAAGGCCTGGACGTCGCCGATCGACAGCGCCCCGGACGCCACCCGCAGCCCGCCGACGACCGCCACCAGCACGTAGTTCAGGTTGCCGATGAACATCATCGACGGCTGGATGATCCCGCTGATGAACTGCGCCCGGAACCCCGACCGGTACAGCGCCTCGTTCTGCTCGCGGAAGGCCGCCGCCGACTCCTGCTGCCGGCCGAACACCTTCACGAGCGCGTGCCCGGTGTACATCTCCTCGATGTGCGCGTTCAGCTTGCCGGTGGTCTTCCACTGCGCCACGAACTGCGGCTGCGCCCGCTTGCCGACGGCCGTCGCGACGACCACCGACACCGGCACCGTGAGCAGCGCGATCAGCGCCAGCAGCGGTGAGATCCAGAACATCATCGCCAGCACCCCGACGATGGTGAGCAGCGAGTTCACGATCTGCCCCATGGTCTGCTGGAGCGTCTGCGCGATGTTGTCGATGTCGTTGGTGGCCCGGCTCAGCACCTCGCCGCGCGGCTGGCGGTCGAAGTACGAGAGCGGCAGCCGGGACAGCTTCGCCTCGATGTCCTCGCGCATCCGGAAGACCGTGCGGTTGACGGCGAGGGCGGCCAGCCGGCCCTGCACGACGCCGAACAGGCCGGAGGCCGCGTAGATCGCCAGCACGGCCAGCAGCACCACGCCCACCGCGCCGAAGTCGATGCCCCGCCCCGGCGTGAACTCCATGGCGGCCAGCATGTCGGCGATGTCCCCGTCGCCCGTACGGCGCGCGTTCTCCACCGCCTCGGCCCTGGACATGCCCTCCGGCAGCTGCCGGCCGACGACGCCCGCGAAGATCAGGTCGGTGGCGCGGCCGAGACAGCGGGGGCCGAGCACGGAGAGGGTGATGCTCGCCATGCCCATGACCAGCACGGCGTACAGCACGGCGCGTTCGGGCCGGAGCCGGCGCAGCACCCGGCGCCCGGAGCCCTTGAAGTCCATGGAGCGCTCGACCGGGCCGCCCAGCATCCGGGCCGGTCCCGGCGGGAGCGGCGGTGGGCGGCGTACGGCCGGTGCCTGCGGGGTGGTCACGCCGCCTCCTGTTCGGTGAGCTGGGAGAGCACGATCTCCCGGTAGGTCGCGTTGTCCGCCATCAGCTCGCGGTGGGTGCCCGAGCCGACGACGCGGCCCTCGTCGAGGACGAGGATCCGGTCGGCCTCGCGGATGGTGCTCACCCGCTGGGCGACGATCAGTACGGTCGCCCCGGCCGTCTCCCGGGCGAGCGCGGCCCGCAGCGCCGCGTCGGTGGCGTAGTCGAGGGCGGAGAAGGAGTCGTCGAACAGGTAGATCTCCGGCCGCCGTACGAGCGCGCGGGCGATGGCGATCCGCTGCCGCTGGCCGCCCGACACATTGCCGCCGCCCTGCGCGATCGACGCCCCGAGCCCGGACCCGGCGGTGCCCTCCTCGCCGAGCCGTTCCACGAAGTCGCGGGCCTGGGCGGTCTCCAGGGTCTGCCACAGCTCCTCGTCGGTCGCTTCCGGATTGCCGTAGCGCAGGTTGGAGGCGACGGTTCCGGAGAAAAGGTACGGCTTCTGCGGGACCAGCCCCACCGTCTCGGCCAGCAGGGCCGGGTCCAGCCTCCGTACGTCCACGCCGTCGACGAGCACCGCGCCCTCCGTCGCGTCGAACAGCCGGGGCACCAGCCCGAGCAGGGTGCTCTTGCCGCTGCCCGTGGAGCCGATCACCGCGGTCGTCTCGCCGGGCCGGGCGGTCAGCGTGACGTCGCGCAGCACCATCTCCTCGGCGCCCGGGTAGCGGAAGCCCGCGCCGCGCAGCTCCAGCAGCCCGTGCCGGCGCAGCGAACGGACCGGTTCGGCGGGCGGCACCACGCCCGACTCGGTGGTCAGCACCTCCTCGACGCGCTCGGCGCAGACCTCGGCGCGGGGCACCATCATGAACATGAAGGTGGCCATCATCACGGACATCAGGATCTGCATCAGATAGGCGAGGAAGGCGGTGAGCGCGCCGATCTGCATGCCCCCGCTGTCGATGCGCTGTGCGCCGAACCACAGGACCGCGACCCCGGCGATGTTCACCACCGTCATCACCAGCGGGAACATCAGTGCCATCAGCCGGCCGGCGCTCAGCGAGACGTCCGTCAGCTCGGTGTTGGCGACGCCGAAGCGCAGCCGCTCGTAGTCGTCCTTGACGAAGGCCCGGATGACGCGGATGCCGGTGATCTGCTCCCGGAGCACCCGGTTCACCGTGTCGAGACGCTCCTGCACGGTACGGAACAGCGGCCGCAGCCGGCGGACGACCAGCATCACCAGCAGGCCCAGCACCGGCACCACGGCCAGCAGCAGCGAGGACAGCGGCACGTCCTGGCCGAGCGCCATGACGACGCCTCCGAGGCACATGATCGGGGCGGTGACCATCAGCGTGAAGGTCATCAGCAGCAGCATCTGGACCTGCTGGACGTCGTTCGTCGTCCGGGTGATCAGCGACGGCGCCCCGAACCGGCCGACCTCACGGGCCGAGAAGCTCTGCACCCGGTCGAAGACGGCGGCCCGGATGTCCCGGCCGACGGCCATGGACGTACGGGCGGCGAAGAACACCGCGCCGATCGTGCAGAGCGCCTGGAGCAGGGTGACCGCGATCATCACGCCGCCGAGTTCGACGATGTGGCCGGTGTCCCCCTTGACGATGCCGTTGTCGATGATGTCGGCGTTCAGCGTCGGCAGGTAGAGGGCGGCGAGCGTCTGCACGAGCTGGAGCAGCACGAGCACGGCGACGGGCCGCCGATACGGGGCGAGATGGGAACGCAGGAGTCGGATCAGCACGCTGACGTCTTTCATCGGCTCGGGCCGGGCCGGCCGGGCTCGGTGGGGCGATCGGAGCCGGTGCGGCGACGGCGCGGTGGCGGTGCACTGGTGTGGCGGTGGCGGTTGGCGGCGGGGTCGGGCGCTGCTTGGCGAGGCAGTGATCGAAAACTTGTGGCAATCCTCCGATATGCTGCCGCCGCCCGTCCTCAAGTCACGGCAAAACCCCCGCTCTTACGCGCTGGGCGTAGCGAGCCCGGTGTGCGGGCCGCCGTCGGGGGCCGACGCGAGCGCCTCCGCTGCCGTCGGTCGGCTTCAGCCCGGGTCGAGCTGGTTGTCCGCCCAGACGTAGCTCTTGGGCAGGAGTTCGGCGATGGGAACGGCGCGGAGCTGGTCCGCCGCGCCGACGATGACTCGCAGGCCGGGGAAGTAGTCGAGGAGGACCTGCCGGCAGCGGCCGCACGGCGGCACCACCCCGCGGTCGCGGTCGCCCACGGCGACGACGGTCTCCAGGTCGTACGCGCCCTGCGAGGCGGCCGCGCCGATGACGACGAGCTCCGCGCAGGGGCCTCCGGTGAAGTGGCAGGCGTTGAGCGCGGTGACGATCCGGCCGTCCCGGGCGCGGGCGGCGGCCGCCATGGTGTGGTTGTCGCCCCGGCAGCGGGTCCGGGCCGCATGGGCCGCGGCCCGGACGAGTTCGTGGTCCACCGGGTGGTCCGGCGTGGTCATCGTCTCCGCTCCCGTACGTCGTCGGGTGAGGGGACCAGGGTGTTCGTTCGGCGCGTGAAGAGTACGCCTCGTCGGTCAGAACCACGTCCGGCCCGGTGCGAGGACGTCCGTCGGCGGGCAAGGCGTACGCGGGCCATTACGTGCGAAGGCGGGCGCGTCACCGGCTTGTCCGGCGGTGAGAACGAACGCGAGAGGTTGGCAGTTGCAGTCGGCCGCAAGGTGGATCTTTGTGGTCAGTCCGCCGGGGGACCGGCCGATGGTGTGGTCTGCCGGTTCGCCGGCCGGAGCCCCTTTTCGCGGGCCCCGGCCGCGGTCCTCGACCGATCAGGCGTGGGCACGGCAGAACTCGCGGACGGTGCGGTTGAATCGCTCCGGTGTCTCGAGGTTGCTGATGTGCCCCACGCCGGGGAGCACCACAAGCTCGGTGTTCGGAATCGCGTCCTCGAACGCATGGGCGACACTCAATGGGGACCGCACATCGAGCTCGCCCCAGAGGAGCAGGGTCGGCGCCATGATCGTGGGCAACAGGTCGCGCTCGTCGGCCTCGGCCATCATGAACAACTGCGCTCCCATGGTCTCCGGCCGCACGTCTTGGGCCATTGCGCCGAGCAACGGCACGAACGCGGCTGGAGGGTCACCGGCGAACAGCCCCGGTTGCGTCGGATCGAACCGCTCCCGGGGCACCGCTAGCATCCGCTTGGCCCCCTCGACCCGGGCCGCCACCTCCTCCGGCGGCAGCGAGCCCTTCCACCCGGCGTAGGTGTCGACCAGGATCAGCGTCCTGACCAGCTCCGGACGGTGGCGATACAGCTCTAGCGCGACCGTCCCGCCCCAGGAGAGCCCGGCGACGTGGGCCGGGCCGAGCCGCAGCGCCTCGATCACGGCGGCGAGGCAGTGCGCGAAGTCCACCAGGCCGAAGCCGGCTGGCAGATCCGAGGACCGCCCCCCGCCCGGCTCGTCCCAGGCCACCACGGTGAACTCGTCGGCCAGTTCCACGAGTTGCGGCTGCCACATGCGGCCGTCCAGCCCCGCTCCGTGCACGAGAACCAGGGGCGGGCCGTGGCCCACGCGCGCATAGGCGACCTCCACCCCACTGACCTGCACCGTTGCCATGACACCAGGCTAGGCGCGGCTGTGGGCGATGTCGCGGCGTACGGCTCGGGCGCGCGCCTACTGCCGGAGCTTCAGGCATGCTCCAATCGTGATCATGTGGCGGGACGGAGGCTGGGAAGCCAGATCACCGCCCCGCGCAGGTGGATCCCGGCGAGGTAGCTCTCGGGCGTCTTGTCGTCCCGGGTGGCGAGCCCGCGCCACGCCTTGATCTTGTTGATGCAGCGCTCCACGCTGTTGCGTTCTCGGTAGAGCTCGGCGTCGTGGGAGAGTGGTCGCCGGCCTCCGGACCAGATGATCCGAACCAAATGGCCTAGTACGCGGCCGGCCCGAAGGCTCCGGGGTGGATCTGCTCGCGCACCGCCGCGTACTGCTGCCGGACGGCCTGCCCCACCGGCAGTTCCTCGCCCGGTTCGAACACCTGGGCGGCCGCGTCCTGCCAGCGCGGCGGCTCGTGCGGGGAGAGGGTGCCCTGCGCCACGCCCAACGCCCAGGCGGCCTGCCGGGCCGCACCCAGCGCCGCGTAGTCCGCCGGCTCCGGCACGACGACCTGCGCGCCGAACAGGGCCGGGGCCATCGCCTGTACGGCCGGCAGCCCGGCGGCCGCGCCGAGCAGGAACACCCGGCGCACGGCCACGCCCCGGCCGCGCAGTACGTCCAGCGCATCGGCGAGCCCGCAGAGCATCCCCTCGAACGCCGCGCGCGCCATGTGCTCCGGTTTCATGCTCTCCCGGCGCAGCCCGGCCAGGGTGCCCGCGGTGTGCGGCAGCGGGGGAGTGCGCTCGCCCTCGAGATAGGGGAGCAGTACGAGCCCGTGCGAGCCGGGCGTCGACTCGAGCGCCAGCTGCGACAGCCCGTCCAGGTCAGTACCCAGCAGCTCGGCGCTGCCGCGCAGCACGCGCACCGCGTTCGAGACGTGCAGCACCGGCAGGTGCATTCCCGTCGCGTCCGCGAACGAGGTGATCGTCCCGGTGGGGTCGACGAGCGCCTCGTGGTGCACGGCGAAGATCGATCCGGACGCGCCCAGGGACACCACGGCGTCACCGGACCCGACGCCGAGCCCGAACGACGCGGCCATCGTCTCGCCGGTGCCGGCGGAGATCAGCAGCCCCTCCGGGGTGTAGCCGGCCGGCTCGGCCGGCCCGAGCACGTCCGGCAGCGCGGCCTGCCGGCCGAGTGCCAGCTCCACCAGGTCGGGCCGGTACCCGCCCGCGGCGGCAGACCAGTAGCCGGTGCTGGAGGCGGCGCCCCGGTCGGTCGTGCGCCGCTGGGGCCGGCCGAGCAGCTGCCAGACCAGCCAGTCGTGCGGCTGCAGCACCGCGGCGGTGCGCGCGGCGGCCTCCGGCTCCTGTCGCGCCAGCCAGCGCAGCTTG
>DOWQ01000139.1 GCA_003519485.1 Streptomyces sp.
CGCGCGCGGTCTCGGCCTCCTCGCCGACGCGCGGTTCGGCGGGCGGGGCGGTGACGGTCGGCGCGCTCGGCGGCGGGGCGGGCAGCCGCTTCTTCTTGCGGCTGCTCACGACCAGGCCGCTGATGGCGGCGATCGCGAGCAGGGCGATGACTACAGCGAGGATGACGATTTCCATAACCCCACCAGTATCGGCCCATCGGTCCCCGGGTCACGCCCGCCCCACCGATGACGCCGGAACGGACACCGCCCCGGACCCGAAAGAGCGGGCCGGGGCAGTGTGCGCCTGGAGGAAGGGCAGCGGGGGTTCAGCCCATCTCCTCCAGCGTCTTGCCCTTGGTCTCCGGCACCCACTTCAGGATGAAGGGGATGGAGAGCAGGGCGAAACCTGTGTAAATGACGTACGCCCCCGAGAGATTCCAGTCGGAGAGGCTCGGGAAGCTGACGGTGATGACCCAGTTGGCGACCCACTGCGCCGAGGCGGCCAGGCCGAGCGCGGCGGCGCGGATCCGGTTGGGGAACATCTCGCCGAGCAGCACCCACACCACGACGCCCCACGAGAGGGCGAAGAAGAGCACGAAGGAATGGGCCGCGACCAGCGCGATGGTGCCCTGGGTGTCGGGCATGGAGATGTTGTCGCCGGTCCCGGTCTTGTACGAGAACGCCCAGGCGGCGAGGCCGAGGGACAGCGTCATGCCGACCGAGCCGACGAGCAGCAGCGGCTTGCGGCCGTACCGGTCGACGAAGATCATCGCGATCACGGTGCCGATGATGTTGATGATCGACGTGGTGAACGAGTAGAGGAACGAACTGGTCGGGTCGATCCCGACGGACTGCCACAGCGACGCGGAGTAGTAGAAGATCACGTTGATGCCGACGAGCTGCTGGAAGACCGACAGGCCGATACCGACCCAGACGATCGGCAGCAGCCCGAACCGGCCGCCCATCATGTCCCGGAACGACGACTTGCGGTCGCTGCGCATCGCCTCGTGGATCTCCCCGACGCGGATGTCGAGGTCGACCGTCTTGCCCTCGACGTCCCGCAGGACCTGCCTGGCCTGCTGGTCCTTGCCCACCGAGATCAGGAAGCGGGGCGACTCCGGGATCACGAACGACAGCAGTCCGTAGATCACCGCCGGCACGACCATCACACCGAGCATCCACTGCCAGGCCTCAAAGCCGAGCAGCTCGCCGCGCTGGTCGCCGTCGGCCAGGCCGAGGATGCCGAAGTTCACGAGCTGGGACAGGGCGATGCCGGTGACGATCGCGGCCTGCTGGAAGGAACCGAGCCGGCCGCGGTACGCGGGCGGGGCCACCTCCGCGATATAGGCCGGGCCGATGACGGAGGCCATGCCGATGGCCACGCCGCCGATGACCCGCCAGGCGGCGAGGTCCCACAGCGTGAACGGCAGGGCGGAGCCGAGGGCGCTCGCCACGAACAGCAGGGCGGCGATCCGCATCACCTGGATGCGGCCGATGCGGTCGGCGATCCGGCCCGCTGTCGCGGCGCCGATGGCGCAGCCGATCAGGGCGGCGGCGATCACCTGGGCGAGGATCTCCGGGCCCACCTCGAACCTGTCACGGATGGCCACGACCGTGCCGTTGATCACGGAACTGTCGTAGCCGAACAGGAAGCCGCCCATGGCGGCCGATGCCGTGATGAAGATGACATGGCCGATGTGCTCCGGATGGGCCTTGCGGCCCTCGGGCATCGACGGCTGCGCGGTGCTGGTCAACGTTCTCTCCTGGACCCGGCCGCGTCGCCGGGTGTGGGGGGCTGGACCCTTCCAGTGGCGCACAACTTCTCGGGGGCCACCACTTGAAGGTAAAAGCAACGATAGAGAGACTATTGCTTCAATTCTCGAAGTCAATAGTTTTCGGTGGACGACTTATTCCCCACCCTGGAGGGTTCATCGTTCAGGACTTGAAGTAGCGTCCCATGCTCAGTGCAGCCGCTGGCTGATGACCTTGGACACACCGTCGCCCTGCATGGAGACCCCGTAGAGGGCGTCCGCGACCTCCATCGTCCGCTTCTGATGGGTGATCACGATCAGCTGGGAGCTCTCCTGAAGCTCCTCCATGATCCGGATCAGCCGCTGCAGATTGGTGTCGTCGAGCGCGGCCTCGACCTCGTCCATCACATAGAACGGGCTCGGCCGGGCCTTGAAGATCGAGACCAGCATCGCCACCGCCGTGAGGGACCGCTCGCCGCCCGACAGCAGGGACAGCCGCTTCACCCGCTTCCCCGGCGGCCGGGCCTCGACGTCCACACCCGTCGCCAGCATGTCGCCGGGGTCCGTCAGGATCAGCCGGCCCTCGCCGCCCGGGAAGAGCCGGGAGAAGACCCCTTCGAACTCGCGTGCGGTGTCCTGGAACGCCTCGGTGAACACCTGCTCGACCCGCTCGTCGACCTCCTTCACCACCTGGAGCAGATCGATCCGGGTCTTCTTCAGGTCTTCGAGCTGTTCGGTCAGGAAGTTGTGCCGCTCCTCGAGCGCCGCGAACTCCTCCAGGGCGAGCGGATTCACCTTGCCGAGCTGCTGGTACGCCCGCTCGGCCGCCCGCAGCCGCTTCTCCTGCTCCGCGCGGACGTACGGGACGGGCCGGTCCCCCGGATCGTCGTCCGCCGCCGATCCACCGCCGGACGCGCCCTCCGGGGACTCCTCGCCCCCGGCTGACGGCGACGGCGGCACCGGCTGGTCCGGCCCGTACTCCGCGATCAGCCCGGCCGGCTCGACGCCGAGCTCCTCCAGCGCCTTCGTCTCCAGCTGTTCGATCCGCAGCCGCTTCTCGGCCCCGAGCACCTCGCCCCGGTGCACCGAGTCCGTCAGCTTGTCGAGCTCCCCCTTGAGGTCCCGGCCGCGGTCGCGCTCCACCGCGAGATCCGTCTCCCGGCCCGCCTTGGCCCGCTCGGCCGCGGCCCGCTCCTCCTCGGCCCGCACGAGTGACACCTCGATGTGCGCCAGCAGCTGCCGGGCCCCGTCCGCCACCGCCCCGGCGACCTCCGCCTCGTGGCGCAGCCGGGCGC
>DOWQ01000138.1 GCA_003519485.1 Streptomyces sp.
CCTGACCGAACCAGGGGCCTGACCGAACCAGGGGCCTGACGGACGGTGCCGGCCGGTGTCGTCGGACGTTGGCGCCGGGGATCGAGCGGCTGGTCCGGCGATCCGGTGGCTCTGCTGCCCCGTATTGCGGTGGCCGGCGGCTCCGACACAGAGTTGCGGCGGTACCTCTCGGTACCGCCGCCAACACATCCGCCGGGTTACCAGTGCGTGCGCGATATATGCCGACCGAGTCGGGGACTTTGCCCGTCACTCGGTGCGACTGGCCCGTAATCGACGGGTCGACGTCGCGTGGGTGCCCGACATCTGTGCCCGGTCCGTGGGGCCTTGTGCGTAACGGAAGGTCCTTGAGGACTTCCCTGGTCTCGCGGGCCGTTGATTCCTTTCTACTCCTCTGAAGGAGAGAGTGGAAGTCCTCGCCCGAGTTCTTTACTTTTGCTGTCAAAGTTGGGCATATGCTGCGCGGCGTCGGCCTGTGTACCAGACCAGACCGGCGGTGGCGGCCGCCGCTCCGAGCGCGGCTGCGACGGCGAGGGCCGGCCGGGACGGGGGCGACCAGGCCGATCCCCAGGGGAGGATCGACATTGAGGGCACGCGCTTGGTCAGCCGGACCGGACGGTCGAAGGACAGCACGGGCCAGTCGCGGCTGACCGCCTCGCGGCGCAACGCGCGGTCGGGGTTGACGGCATGGGGATGGCCGACGGCCTCCAGCATGGGTATATCGGTGACGGAGTCGCTGTACGCGTAGCAGCGGGTGAGGTCGTAGCCCTCGCTGCGGGCGAGTTCGGAGACGGCCTCCGCCTTGGTGGGGCCGTAGGCGTAATACTCGACCTCCCCCGTGTAGCAGCCGTCCTCGACGATCATGCGGGTGGCGACGACCCGGTCGGCGCCGAGCAGGTGGCCGATCGGCTCGACGACCTCGGCGCCCGAGGTGCTGACGATCACGACGTCGTGGCCGGCCAGGTGGTGCTCCTCGATGAGCGACGCCGCCTCGTCGTAGATGATCGGATCGATCAGGTCGTGCAGCGTCTCGGCGACGATCCCCCGCACCTGCTGGACGTTCCAGCCGCGGCAGAGCGCGGAGAGATACTCGCGCATCCGTTCGGTCTGATCGTGGTCGGCGCCGCCGAGGAGATAGACGAACTGGGCGTAGGCGGTGCGCAGGACGGCCCGGCGGTTGATGAGACCGCCCTGGTAGAAGGACTTGCTGAAGGCGAGTGTGCTCGACTTGGCAATGACTGTCTTGTCGAGGTCGAAGAAGGCGGCGGTACGCGGCAAGGAGTGGTTTTCCACAAGGCGAGCATATGCGCCCTCCATTCGGCGTAAGCCATGGCGAGTGGGTTTGCCCGAGAAGGCTCTCGGGTACACCATGGAAGTCACGGATCGTTCGCGACCGTGTTTACCCGGTCCGGCTCCTCCCCCCCCGAGTCGGCCGTGGGGACGACCCCCGCTCTCCCCCCCGGCGGGGGTCGTCGCATGTCCGGATGCTTTTCCCCCTGCCCGCCGGCCCGTTCCCCTCTCTGCGCCGCTTCAGGGATGCGCGACTCCGGGCCACCATGCCCGTTACGGACCGTAATGGCCAGGCTGTGCGCCGGAAGTCACCGGTATAGGTGTACGGGATATTCACAACCGCTGAGTTGTCCACAGATTTGGACCAAGATCCACGGGATTTCCCGAATCGCCGCACGGTGATTCCCCGCGATGTTCGCGGAGTGAGAGTGCGAAGCGAGAGGGGAGTCGGCCATGAACGGACCCAACACTTCCGATCGGCCCGGAAATGCCGGCCCGCGAGGCGTACCGCTGGTCGTCACCGCGGACGAGGAACTGCTCGACGACCTGCTGAGGCTGTGCGCCGCGGCCGGCACGGAGCCCGAGGTCTGCCACGGCACGCCCGAGCGCGGCGGCAGTTGGGAGCGGGCACCGTTGGTTGTCGTCGGTGACGACGCAGTGCCCCGGCTGCGCGGGGCCGGGCGCCGGCCGGGCGTGCTGCTCGTCGGCCGGAATCCCGACGACCAGGAGATCTGGCGGCGGGCCGTCGGCATCGGGGCGGACGAAGTGATCCACCTGCCCGACGGCGAGGCATGGCTGGTCGACCGCATCGCCGACGCCGTGGAGGGAACGGGCCGCCAGGCGCTGGCCGTGGGGGTGATCGGCGGTCGTGGTGGAGCGGGGGCCAGCACCCTCGCGTGCGCGCTCGCCGTCAGTTCTGCCCGCGCCGGCCGGCGCACGATGCTCATCGACGCCGATCCGCTCGGCGGCGGGCTCGACGTGCTGTTCGGCGGGGAAGGCGCCGAGGGGCTGCGGTGGCCCGCGTTCAGCCGGTCGCGCGGCCGGGTGGCCGGCGGCGCGCTGGAGGCGTCGCTGCCGGAGCTGCGTTCCCTGCGGCTGCTGAGTTGGGATCGCGGCGAGTCCGTGGTCATCCCGCCGGAGGCGATGCGGGCGGTGCTCTCCGCCGCCCGGCGGTGCGGCGGTGTCGTGGTGGTCGATCTGCCCCGGCGGTTGGACGAGACCGTCACCGAGGCACTGGCACAGCTCGATCTGGGTCTTCTGGTCGTGCCCGCCGAGCTGCGGGCGGTCGCCGCGGCGCGCCAGCTGCTGTCCGCCATGGGAGGACAGCTACGGGATCTGCGGACGGTCGTGCGTGGGCCGTGCGGCCCCGGCTTGGAGGACGAGGAGATCGCTCGGCTGCTGGGCCTTCCACTGGCGGGGCAGCTCCTGCCGGAGCCGGGCCTCGCCGGCAGTCGGCCGGGTGGCGACCCCGTGCCGGGCGAGAGCCCGCGCGGACCGCTGGCCCGGTTCTGCTCGGCCTTCTGGGAGCGTGCCCTGGCGGACGGCGGAGGTGTCGCCGTATGAGCCGTACAGATGCCGCGACGCGGCACACACCGGCCTCCCCTGGAGCGGGAGGGACGCCGGAGCGGCGGCCGGGCCCGCCGCTCGTACCACCGGTGACGGCCGGAGCCCGGCAGGCCCCGGTGTCCCCCTCGTTGCTCGACGCCGTGCGGCTCCGGCTCGCCGAGACGGGAGCGGAACCGACGCCCGCCCGTGTCGCCGCCGCACTCCGGGAGCGCGGCGGCCTGCTCGGTGACACGGAGGTGCTCGCCGTGGTGACCGCGCTGCGCTCCGAGTTGGTCGGAGCCGGTCCCCTGGAGCCGCTGCTCGCCGACCCTGAGATCACCGATGTGCTGGTCACCGCGCCCGACCGGGTCTGGGTGGACCGCGGCCGGGGGCTGGAGCTGACGGACGTCGGCTTCTCCGACGCCGCGGCGGTGCGGGGGCTGGCCCAGCGGCTCGCCGCGGTGGCCGGGCGGAGGCTGGACGACGCGCGGCCGTGGGTGGACGCCCGGCTGCCGGACGGCACACGGCTGCATGCGGTGCTGCCGCCGGTGGCCGTCGGCTCCACCTGTCTGTCGCTGCGGGTGGTGCGGCCGAAGGCGTTCCGGCTGGCCGAGCTGGTCTTGGCGGGCACGGTTCCGCCAGGCGGCGAACGACTGCTGCGGGCGCTCCTCGAGGCCCGGCTGTCGTTTCTGATCAGCGGTGGAACGGGCTCCGGGAA
>DOWQ01000286.1 GCA_003519485.1 Streptomyces sp.
CGCGATCCTCGCGGCCGGCCCGGCCCTCGAGGGCGAGCCGGAGCGGGTCCGGCAGGCGCGGCAGCAGGGATACGCCGTCACCGGCGGGGAAATCGTCCCGGGCACCCACGCGGTCGCAGCCCCGGTCCGTACGGGCCATCCCGACGGGCCGGCGAGCGTCACGCTGATCACGCACCGTCAGGAGGTCGCGGCCGCTTCGGTGACGCCGGTCATGGCGGCCGCCGAGGAGATCCGGCAGGCCCTGGAGGCCCCGCGCGGCGACCGGCCGGCTCCGGGCGATTCCGGGCGATAGGTGGGCCGTGAGCGGCGGTTCGGCCCACCGCGCGCCGCCTGCAGGCGCCAACGGACCCCGGCTACCGTTCACTCCCGCTCTGCCTGGTGCACCGACTCGACGGTGACGACGGTCGAACGCGCATGCGGTCCTTCCTGCGTGGCCCACCGTCCGACACCCGGCGTACGGGACGTCCGTCGAGCCACCGGTCCGCGCGGCGGACTGCGGACGCGCGCAGCCACAACGGGCCACCTTCCCCCATTGCGGTCGAACCCGTGTATAACATCCGATCATATTCGCCCCGCGCCGAGCGGTTTCGCAGCACCGTGTGCCTCCCGCTCGCACGGGCCGACCACTCGCACGGGCCGATCGGAGGAGAAACCCATGCGAGCCGGCAGACCACCCTGGAACCGCGCGGGAGCCGCCCTGTTCGGCGGCGCAGTAGCCGCGGCCATCATCCTCACCGTCCCGTCCGCGAGCGCCGTACCCGAGCGCCGCACCGGGCACGTCACCCTCAACGACGCCTTCTCCCGGGCCGCGGCGGAGTTCCGGGTGCCGCGCGACCTGCTCGTGGCGGTCGGCTTACGGGGAGACGCGGCTCGACGGACACAGCGGCGAGCCGAGCCACCAGGGCGGCTACGAAATGATGCACCTGGTGAGCAGCCCCCAACGGCACGCCCTCGAACGCGCGGCGCGACTGACCGGCGCATCCGTACCGGCGTTGAAGCGGCAGGACGCGGCGAACATCCGCGGCGGCGCCGCGCTCCTCGCCGACATCGCCGACAGGCTCGGGCTCGACTCGTCGGAGCGGGACCGGGTCGCCGCCTGGTACCCCGCGGTCGCCCGCTACGGCGGGAGCGAGGACGCTCGGCTGGCACGGCTCTACGCCGATGCCGTCTACGACACCCTCCGCGACGGCGTGCGCACCCGGACGGACGCCGGGGAGTCAGTGATCGCCGCCGCGCACGACGTGCGCCCCGACCGCGCCCAGTACGCGCGGGTGCGCCCGATGGACTCCCCCGCACACGAGGCCGGCGCGCGGAGCGAGGACTACCCGCCCGCACACTGGATGGCCGCCGACCCGGCCAACTACCGCGCGGGCCGCAGCGCGGACATCGACACCGTCATCGTCCACGTTTCCCAGGGCTCCTACGCCGGCACCATCAACTGGTTCCGCAACCCGGACTCGCGGGTCAGCGCTCACTACGTCATCCGGTCCGAGGACGGTGACGTGACCCAGACGGTGCGCGACGCGGACACCGCCTGGCACGCGCTCGCGAGCAACTCCCGTTCCCTGGGCATCGAACATGAGGGCTATGTGGATGAAGCGTCCTGGTTCACCGACGCGATGTACCGCTCCTCGGCGACACTGACCGCACACCTGTGCGACGCGTACGGGATTCCGAAGGACCGGGAGCACATCGTCGGGCACGCCGAGGTGCCGGGAAACCACCACACCGACCCGGGCCCGCACTGGGACTGGGACCGTTACATGGAGATGGTCTCATCGGCGGAGCCGGTCGATCCGGTCCCGAGCGGTACGTTCGGCCCGGCCGAACCCATCGACCGGTTGTTCGACCCGGCCGACCGGTCGGCCTGAACCACAGAGCCGGACCCCGGAGCTCAGGAGCCCGGACCCGAGAGCCGGGAGCCGCCGCGCGGTGCGGTGCCCCCGGCCCCCGGTGCGTCCGGCTCCCGAGTGCGGCTCAGAAGGGGTACGTGGCCGCCGTCGCCCGCACGGTCGTCCACCGCGCGTCGGTGAACGCCTCCAGGTTGGCCTCGCCGCCGAAGCGTGAGCCCGTGCCGGAGGCGGCGACACCGCCGAACGGCGCCACCGCCTCGTCGTTGACCGTCTGGTCGTTGATGTGCACGATGCCGGTCGGGATGCGGTCGGCGAGGTCCAACCCGCGCGCGGCGTCGCGGGTGACGATGCCGAGCGAGAGACCGTACTCCGACGCGGTGGCCAGGGCGACGGCCTCCTCCTCCGTGCCGAAGGAGCGCACCGGGGCGACCGGGCCGAAGACCTCCTTGACGTAGGCCGGGGTGTCGTCGCCGACTCCGGCGAGTACCGTCGGCCGGTAGAAGAGGTCCTCGTGGGTGCCGCCCGCGGCGAGCCGTGCGCCCGACTCCACGCTGTAGGTGACCAGTCCGTGGATCTTGTCGCGCTGGCCGGCGTCGATGATCGGGCCGAGGTGGACCTTGTCGCGGGCCGGGTCGCCGACGGCGAGGGAGTCGGCCTTGGCGGCCAGCCGCTCGACGTACTCCTCGTACAGCGACTCGTGCACCAGGTGACGGCCGGTGGTCATGCAGATCTGGCCCTGATGGAAGAACGACCCCCAGGCCGCGGTGCTGATCACCGCGTCGAGGTCGGCGTCCGGCAGGACGATGAGCGCCGAGTTGCCGCCCAGTTCGAGATGGGCGCGCTTGAGATGGCGGCCCGCCGTCTCGCCGACGGCGCGGCCGGCCGGGGTCGAACCGGTGAACGAGATGACCGGCACCCGCGGGTGCGCGACCAGCGCCTGCCCGGCCTCTGCGGCCCCGGGGAGGACGTGCAGCAGCCCGGCGGGCAGCCCCGCTTCCTCGAACACCCGTGCCATGACGAAGCCGCCACAGACGGGGGTGCGCGGGTCCGGCTTGAGCACCACCGCGTTGCCGAGGGCCAGCGCGGGCGCAACCGAGCGAATGGCCAGGATCAGCGCGGCGTTGAAGGGCGCGATCACCCCGACGACGCCGACGGGTACGCGCCGGATGTACGACAGCCGCGGCGCCTCCGTGGGCAGGATCTGACCCGGCGGGCGGGAGGCGAGGGCGGCGGCCTCGTAGCACTCCTGGGCAGCGGTGTGCACCTCGAAGTCGGCCTTGCCGGGTACGTTGCCGGCCTCCCGGACCAGCCAGTCCTTGATCTCGTCGGCGTGGGCGTAGAAAAGATCACCCGCACGGCGCAGCACTGCGGCGCGCTCGTGGAACGGGGTGGCGGCCCATTCCCCCTGGGCGGCCGCGGCAGTCTCGGCGGAGCGGTCGACGTCGGAGGCGTCGGCGAAGCCGGTGTGCCCGAGGACGCCGCCGGTGGCGGGCTCGACGATGTCGATCTCGCCGCCGGTCAGACGCTCCCAGCGTCCGGTCCAGCCATGGCCGCTCCATGCCTGGGAATCGAGCAGAGTCATGACGCTGACGCTCCTTCGGGGTCGCACGACAGTGGTCCTGATGTTCGTCTGTTGAACTTTCGTTCAGCACAAACCCGGGGTGAGTGTGTGCCCGCGAACCCCGGCTGTCAACGGTTCGGCGCGGCGGGCGAGGCGACCGAATCGGCGGGGCCGGGCGCGCCGGGATTCGGCGGCGTTCGGGAGGTGTCGGCGCGCGCGGGGGGGAAACCCGCGCACCAGCCGCACTGACCGACGACAGACCGGCCCCGTGCGCCGGGCCGGCGGGACGGATACCTATGACCAGCGGGTACACGGGTCCGGAGGATTATGGCCGGGACCCGATCGGAGACTTCCTCGCGCGTTTCCTCGGCGCGGCGGCGACCGGGCGGCGACCCGGTCCGCGCTACCTCGACTTCGGCCGGCTGATGAGCGAGCCGGCACGGCGGCTCGTCTCCACCGCGGCCACCTACGCCGCGGAGCACGGCAGCCCCGATCTGGACACGGAGCATCTGCTGCGGGCGGCGCTGACCTCGGAACCGACCCGGGCGATGGTGTCGCGGGCCGGCGCAGACCCCGACGAACTCGTCGCCGAGATCGACGAGACGGCCGACGAGGGGCCGCCCCGGAACACGGTGGCCGTCAGCCCCGCCGTCAAGCGCGCCCTGCTCGACGCCCATGACGTCGCCCGGTCCACCGGCGCCTCGTACATCGGTCCGGAGCATCTGCTGATGGCGCTCGCCATCAACCGGGACTCCGCCGCGGGCCAGATCCTCGGCGCCGCCCACTTCGACCCGCACCCCGGACAGCAGCACGGCGCCACTGCCGCGCCCGGGATGACTGAGCACGCCCCCGGGCCCGCCCGGCCCGCCGACCGCAATACGCCGAACCTCGACAAGTACGGCCGCGATCTGACCGATCTGGCCCGCGAGGGCCGGATCGACCCGGTGATCGGCCGGGAGGAAGAGATCGAACAGACGGTCGAGGTGCTCGCCCGTCGCGGCAAGAACAACCCCGTGCTCATCGGGGAGGCGGGCGTCGGCAAGACAGCCGTCGTCGAGGGGCTGGCCCAACGCATCACGGACGGCGACGTCCCGGACATCCTGCTGGGTCGGTGCGTCGTCCAGCTCGACCTCGCGGGTGTCGTCGCCGGTACCCGCTACCGCGGCGACTTCGAGGAGCGGCTCACCGGCATCATCGACGAGATCCGTGCGCACTCCGACGAACTCCTCGTCTTCATCGACGAGCTGCACACCGTCGTGGGCGCGGGCGGCGGCTCGGAGAGCGGCCCGATGGACGCGAGCAACATTCTCAAGCCGGCCCTCTCCCGCGGCGAGCTGCATGTCATCGGCGCGAGCACGCTGGAGGAGTACCGCCGCCACATCGAGAAGGACGCGGCGCTCGCCCGCCGCTTCCAGCCCATCATGGTCCCCGAGCCGGACACCGCCGACGCCGCGGAGATCCTGCGCGGCCTGCGCGACCGCTACGAGGCACACCACCAGGTCCGCTACTCCGACGAGGCGCTGCTCGCCGCCGTACAGCTGTCCGACCGCTATCTGACCGACCGGTTCCTCCCCGACAAGGCGATCGACCTGATGGACCAGGCCGGTGCCCGGGTGCGGCTGCGCTCCTCCACCCGCGGCACCGACGTACGGGCTCTGGAGCGGGAGGCCGAACAGCTCGCACTGGACAAGGCCCAGGCCGTCGCCGCCGAGGAGTACGAGCGGGCCACCGAGCTGCGCGACCGCATCGCGGAGGTGGAGCGGCGGATCGCGGACGGCAAGGGCAAGAAGCAGCCCGCGAGCCGCATCGCCGAGGTCACCGTCGAGGACATCGCCGATGTCGTCTCCCGGCAGACCGGCATCCCCGTCAGCAGCCTGACCAAGGAGGAGAAGGACCGGCTGCTGGGCCTGGAGGAGCATCTGCACCAGCGGATCATCGGGCAGGACGAGGCGGTCACCGCCGTCTCCGACGCCGTGCTGCGCTCCCGGACCGGGCTGACCAGCCCCGACCGCCCGATCGGCAGCTTCCTCTTCCTCGGGCCCACCGGCGTCGGCAAGACCGAGTTGGCCCGCGCGCTGGCGGAGGCGCTCTTCGGCAGCGAGGACCGGATGGTCCGGCTCGACATGAGCGAGTACCAGGAGAAGCACACCGTCAGCCGGCTGGTCGGCGCTCCGCCGGGATATGTCGGCCACGAGGAGGCCGGGCAGTTCACCGAGGCGGTGCGCCGGCATCCGTACTCGCTGCTGCTCCTGGACGAGGTCGAGAAGGCGCACCCCGATGTGTTCAACCTGCTGCTCCAGGTCCTCGACGACGGGCGGCTCACCGACGCCCAGGGGCGCACCGTCGACTTCACCAACACCGTCGTCGTGATGACCAGCAACCTCGGCTCGGAGGCGATCACCGGACGCGGCCCGGCGCTGGGCTTCGGGGCCGGGGACGCGGAGACCGACGAGGAGGCGCGCCGGGAGCGGGTGCTGCGCCCGCTGCGCGAGCACTTCCGGCCCGAGTTCCTCAACCGCGTCGACGAGATCGTGATCTTCCGCAGGCTCGCCGACGACCAGCTGCGCCGGATCACCGACATGCTGCTGGACGAGACACGGCGGCGGCTGCACGCACAGGACGTAGCCGTCGAGTTCACCGACGCGGCCGTCGACTGGCTGGTCCGACGCGGCTACCAGCCCGAGTACGGCGCCCGCCCGCTGCGCCGGACCATCCAGCGGGAGGTGGACAACCACCTCTCCCGGATGCTGCTGCGCGGTGAACTGCGGCCGCACACCCGGCTGCGGATCGACGTCACGGACGACCGGCTGGACTTCCGCCCCACGGACGGGGAGGTCCCGGCCGCGGCAACCGAGGCCGCCGCCGGGCCGGAGTCCTGACGCCGGTGGTCGGAGGCGCGCCTCCGCCGCTGGGCTGACCGGCCGCGGCGGCGTACTCCGTCGGCGGTACACCGGGTCACGACCGGCAGACGACGACAACTCTCCCGGCGCGAAGCATCGTTGGAGTCATGAACTGGGGCGTGTACGGCGACGGTCCCCGCCACGGGTGGCGGCGATGAGTGCTCTGCTGACGGCGGTCGCGCTGGCGCTGGTCTCGGCCATCTGCTACGCCGCCGCGGCCATCGTGCAGGAGCGGGTCGCGGCGGGGGACGCGCGGCGGGCCGTACGGAAGGCGCTGTGGCGGAGCACCAGCTGGTGGGGCTCGGTGGCGCTGAACGGCACGGGTGCGGTGCTGCACGTGCTGGCGCTGGGTTTCGGGCCGCTGTCCGTGGTGCAGCCGCTGGGTGTGCTCACCGTCGTCTTCGTCCTGCCGCTGGCCGCGTTGTGCGGGGGGGCGGCGGGCCCGCGCGGCAGGGTGGCGGGGCGCGCTGCTGGTCTCGGCGGGGCTGGCCGGGCTGCTGACGCTGACCGCGTCGCGGCCGAGCCGGGTGCTGACCGTCGACGATCAACTCGCGCTGGCCGTGTCGACGCTGGCGGCGCTCGTCCTGCTGGTGTCCGCGGCCTGGCGGATCCGCCACCCCGCCCTGCGCAGCGCGTCGCTGGCGACGGCGGCCGGGGTGGCCTTCGGCGTGGCCTCGGTGTTCACCAAGACGGTCGCCGCGGACTGAAGCCCGGAGGCACTGGCCGCGCAGCTGCCCGGGATCGCCGTGACGGCGGTACTCGCCGGCGTCAGGCTGCTTGCCTCGCAGGCCTCGTACCGAGGCGCCGGGCTCGCCGCGCCGCTGGCGACGGTGACCGTCGTCAACCCGGTCGTCGCCGCGGCGGCCGGCATCGTGCTGCTCGGCGAGGGCTTCCGTTACGGGGCCGCGGGGGTGCTCCCCGCGCTGGCCGCCGCAGCCGTCACCGGCTACGGGCTCGTCGTCCTCACGGCGGACCGGGTCGCGGGCGGGAGCCGTGCCGCGGGGAGGACCTCCACAATCCGCGCCTCGGGCCCGGGCGCACAGCGG
>DOWQ01000602.1 GCA_003519485.1 Streptomyces sp.
CGCCCCTGTCCTCCTTCGGGAGGGCAGGGGCGCTTTCGTCATGACCCGGGGTCAGCGGCGGCGGTCGCGGATCTGGTAGACCCGCGCGCGGCTGAGGTCGGCGGCGCGGGCGATGGAGATGACGGGGTACCCGGCGGCGACGGCGGCGCGGATCGCGGTGTCCCGCTGCGCCTCGGCCGTCTTAAGCTGGTTGGCGGCGGTGACGACTGCGACCAGCTCGGTGACGTTGCTGGGGTCGGGGGCGCCGAGGATGTCGGCGAGGATCTGCCACTGGCTGTCCAGGGGGGTGCCGCTGTCGTCGGTGTCGATGTCGCAGGAACCGATGTACTGGGCGAGGTCGTCGCGGGTGAAGTCTTCGCCGTCGTGGAGCTGGATGGTGCCGCCGTGGGTGTAGAGGTCTTCGATGGTCTCGGCGGTGATGGTCATGGTGCTCCCTCCCGACGCCACCTTGTGTAGCGCGCTTCACATACTGTGGCCCACGGGAATGGGGAATGTCAAGCGCGCTACACACTCAGCTTTCGGGCTGGCCTCACTTGCCCCCGTCCGACTCCGGCCCGGCGGGGGCGGTTTCGTCATGCTTCGGGGTCAGATCTGGTACTCGTAGCCGATGGTCAGCTTCTGTGGCAGGCACCACTCGCCGTACAGGATGACGCCGTCGGCATCGGACCACTCGTGTGCGCCGGCGAGGATCGGCGCACCGACCGCGATGCCGAGGTGGCGCGCTTCCCGGTGGTCCGCGACACGGGCGTGCATCGCGTCCCGCCCGACCGTCGGCGTACGGCCGGCGGCCTGCTCGATTTCCGAGAGCAGCCCGGCGCGCCGAGCCTGCGGATCAGATGAGCCCGGCGCCGAGCTGAGCAGGTTCGGCACCAGCTCGCCGAGGTGCGCCGGGTACCAGTCGACGGAGAGCATGATGCGTGTCGGCCCGGTCCCGGTGACGTACTCGCGCCGGACCACCTGCGCTCCGGGGTCCTGGTCGAACAGCTCGGCGACGTAGAGGGGCGGGACGACCATTTCCGCGGCTGTGATCCGCCAGGACTCGCCGTGTCCGAGGACGCTGTCGCCGCGGCGTACGCGCATGAGCCGGTCGTACGGTGACGCCACGTTGACTGTCTCCTGTGCCACGAAGCTGCCGCGCTGGGTGGTGACGATGTAGCCCTCGATGCGGAGCCAGGACAGGGCGTTGCGCACGGTGGCGGTGGCGACGCCGTGCTCGGTGGCGAGGTCGCGGACGGAGGGGAGCCGGTCGCCGGGGGAGAGCTGGCCGTCTCGGATGAGGCGCCGGTAGTGCTCGGCGATACGGGTGTTCGGGTGTGCTGGCATGGGTTGAGCGTCCCACGGGGTAGCCCGTTCGAGCTAGCTCACTCCCCACCCTTGCAAGTGAGCTAGCTCAGTCCGTACGCTCGGGGTAGTTCACTCCGAGTCGAGAGGGTGTGCACCGTGAGTGCTGCCGCAATGAGACCCCCGAGCGGCACACCGCTCGCCTTCATCTACGACCGGTGCGCGACCGACCGCAAGGTGATCCTCCGACTGCGCCTCGACGCCTGCCGCGCCCAGGCCGAGGAACTCGGCTGGGAGATCGCAGGCGAATGGGTCGACGACGGCGACAACGCCCTCACGAACGACCGGCGCCCCGCGTTCGACAGCATGTGCGATGTGATGGCCGAGTACGGCCGGGCGCGCTTAGTCCTCTGCCTTGTCCATGACTGGGACCGGATCGCGCGGGACGGCATCGCCAGCTCGGTCCTGCGCCGCCGCGTCATGCTGGCAGGCGGTCACTGCGAGACCGCATCCGGGGAGTCTGACGACCATGCCCCCGGGGCGCTCGCCACGCCTTCTGTGCGGGTCCCGTGATGTGGCAGCGGATTCTGATGTTCCTGATCGTCGCCACCGTCGCCGCATTCCTCGTCCCTGTGATCATCTACAGCACGCCCAGCCGATAGGCCCCTCGTACCGGCCCCGGTCGTCCGCTACCCCCGTGGCGGATGGCCGGGGTCCTGTCTTACTCTCGCGGCATGTTGGTACTCAGCACGGCACACGCCACACCGACCCGATGGGAGGCCGGTCCCATGCCCACACCCGAGGAGCAGGAAGCGGCAGAGCAGGCACAGCAGGCGGTCGAGGACACCCTCGAGGACATGAACGGCATCGTTGTCGACCCTGATACCGGGGCGCCGCAGTAGCCCGTCCAGGCCCCGGCTGTCCGCGTTCTCCGCGCGGGCGGCCGGGGTCCTGCCGTATCCGCTACTGGGGCTGTGGGCAGTCGGGGTCGTCTTCGGCTGTGGGTAGCTCGCCGTGTCCTTGGGACCAGTGGTTGACCCAGCCGCAGCCGGGGCAGGCGTAGCGGCCGGATAGGCCGTGGACTTCGGTGCCGCAGCGGGCGCATTCGGTGCGGGTGATTTCCGAGTAGCCGGCGGTCATCGTCGGGCCGCCGGGGTGGTGGCGATCGGGCCGCATTGCGGGCATAGCCAGGATCCGCCGGGGCCTTGCTGTGCGGGTCCGCCGCATCGGGGGCACTGCATGGCTGTCTCCTTCGCTCGGCTACCGGGACTGTACCCACTGGCGGGCCCGCTGGCTCCTTCATGTCCGCCACGTCACCTCGACCGCGTCCGGGTCGAAGTACTTCCCGCCCGGGAGCCGGCCTTTCCTCGCGGGCAGGACGGTCACCGTCATCAGATACGCCAGCACCGCGCGCCGCCGGGAGAGGTCCATCCGGTTCCACACCGCCTCGGGATTCTCAGCGCCCACCAGTCCGGCCGTCGGGTTGGCCTCGACCGCACGCGACAACAGGAGCTCCGCGCCCCTGAGGCGGCCTCTGGCGGCCTGCGACGCCGCCCGCCACTCCTGCATATCCATCTCCCCCGCACCGAGCGCAGAAGCCAGCTCATCGAGTGTCGTACGGGCTTCCCGCATGTCTCGCTGCGCGCCCTTCACATCGACGGGATCCTCACGCTGCGCGAGGAGGGCGACCGCGTCCGGGCGGGTGACCCGATCGAAGATCAGCAAAGTGACGTAGTCGTCGAGAGGATCGCACCGGCGGCTGATGTGCTTGGACGCGCGACATCCGTACGCCGGGATCAGCAGCCCGCCTTTCGTGGTGCTGCCGGTGGTGCAGCGCATCGTCGCCCCGCACACCCCGCACACGTAGATGTTCGAGCCGAGGTACTTCCGCTCGTTCCCGGGGGTGGTTCGCCGGTCCGGGTCCTCCAGCAGGGCGCACACGCTCCGCCACAGGCCCTCGTCGAGGACGGCCGGCCACTGGGCGGCCCCGGCTTCCTCGCCGCGGTGCTTCACGAGTCCGGCGTTCCGGGGGCGCCGGAGCATCTCGCCGACTTCGGGGCCTGCCCACTGTGCGCCGGTGCTGGTGCGGATGCTGCGCTGGTTCCAGTCTGCGGCGATGGAGCGGAGTGATGCCCCGGCGAGTACGGCGTCCGCGGCCTCGCGGATCAGCGTGGCTTCCTCCTTCCGGGCTGTGATCCCGTCGGCTTCGTAGCCGAAGGGGCGGCGGCCTCCGAAGAACTTGCCGTGCTGGGCCATCTGGTCGCGGGTGCGGCGTTGCCGTTCGACCATGCGCTCGACTTCGTAGCGGGCTTGCACGCCGAGTTGGCGGGCGATCATCCGGCCGGTGGCGGTGGTGAGGTCGAGGTGTCCGGCTTTGACGGTGCGGGTCTCGATCCGGCGGGGTTCGCACACGTCGATGTATTCCTCGAGCTCTGCTGGGGAGCGGTGGAGGCGGTCGGTGTGCCAGGCGAGGACGGTGTCCGCTTTCCCGGCTCGGAGGTCGGCGAGCATGCGGAGATAGTCGGGGCGTGGTTTGCCGGAGTAGGCGGAGAGGTCGTTGTCCGCGTACGTGTCCATGACTTCGATGCCGAGCTGTGCGGCTAGCGCTTGGCAGTCTTCTCGCTGGCGTTCGACGCCGAGGCCGGCGCCTTCGCGGTCGCGGCTGATGCGGCAGTAGATGACTGCGCGGGTCGGGATGCTCGGCATGTCGGTGGGCATGCTTCAGCATGGCACAGTAGGACGGTGGTTCGCGGGGGTTCGCCAGGTCGAAGCCTGCTGTATCGCCGTCTTAGCGGTGCAGGTCAGAGGAGGCAGAGGCCGAGTGCGGGTAGCGGCGGGATGTCGAGGCAGAGACCGGGGCGCCGGGGCGGCTCCGTCGGGTCCTCCTGGCCACCGGTGGTCGTGCCGCCGGTCCCACTCCCGCCGGGGTCTTCGCCGACGCTTTCGAGGGTGGTGCCGCCCGCGTCGCCGGTGTCTCCCCCGGCCATGGGTTGCGGCGTGCTGGAGGCGGGTGTGCCCTCGCCCACCGTCGTCATGGACGGGACTGTCTCGGGTATGCGCGTCGGGCTGCTACTGGGGCTGGCCGGCGGGCGGCTGGTGGCGGGCCGGCTGCTGGTGGCCGAGGGGGTGGGGGCTGGCGTGCTGGGCGGCGCGGCGGTGGTGGTCGGTGGGGAGGGGGGCCTTTGCGCGCGTTCGTCGGTGTCGCCGGGGCCGAGGTAGAGAATGCTGGCGACGGCGGCTGTGCCTACTGCTGTCGTGGCAGCGATGGTGGCCGGGCGGTGGGTTTGCCAGGAGGCGCGGAGTTGGGCGCCGAGGGCGGCGACTGTGGCGCCGATGGCGCCGCCCTTGATGAGGCCGAGGTGGCGTTTGCGTCGGTCGGGGGTGGGTGGCGAGTCGCCGGCCTCGCCGTCGCCGTCCTCGTCGTTGTCGTGTTGTGCGTGGATGCGGGCGAGTTTCTGTGCGGCTATCTCCGCGCGTAGCTCGGTGATCAGTCGCCCGTGCCGGAGTTGTTCCCGGTGGAGTAGCACTATCGCTAGGACTGCTGCGCCCAGTATTCCGGCGAGGATCGTTTCAACCATCCCTACCCTCCCGCTCTGACAGAGATCGTTTGTCTCGCGGGGAACGGTTGTCTCTCGTATCGCGGTCTGTCACGCTCCCGACGCACACTGTGACCGTACTGTTACTAGCCGGCGCGCTTGGACGACGGCCTGCCGCGATTCGACGAGGGCGTGCGGGGGCCCTGCCGTTGCGACCGCCGTACCACTTCGTCCTGCACGTCAGGCGGAAGCGTGGCGAAAAGGGCCACAATCGCATCGAGCTGAGCGTCAGCCGCATGCGACCCGCCGCCCTGGTCTTCGAGGGGCGCCGACGCACCCCCTTCGAGTACGGCATCGATGCTGCCGGTCCTCCATCGCAGCGCGGTTTCGATGCCGCGTTTAGTCAGGGGGCCTGGCGTGTTAGCGCCCCTGCGTACGGCGCGCAGGGTCTCGTAGGAGATGCCGGAGTCTGCGGCGACGTCTCTCCAGCTGAGTCCGAGTTCGATGCGTCGGCGATTCATGGCCGTGTCCAGTCGGTGGGGCGGCTGTGGCATGGCGGTTGCCTCCTTCGTCTAACGCAGATTAACGCAGGATGCAGCAGTTCACTAGGGCGCCTCTCAGACATCTACCACCGGGTAGCAGAAGGTCGCAGACTCCACCTGGAATCTGTTGCCCTCTGCGTTGCCCTGCGTTAGTCTGCTCGCATGCAGCAGAAGAACACAGATCATCTGCGGCGACAGCGCCTCCAGCTCGGCCTGACGCTGCGAGCACTGGCCGAGAAGTGCGCCACCGAAGGCGCACCAGTCAGCAACTCGCACCTCAGCAAGATCGAACGAGGCCTGTACTGCCCATCCCCCCGGCTCCGCGCAGTCCTCGCCCATGTCCTGGAAATCGACGTCATGGACTTCGAACCCCACCCGGACACGACCGGCACACAGCCCGTCAGGACCACCGCATGACGAGCCGGCCGTTCTCCCGCGCCGCAGCAGAGGACCGCCTCGGCCCGGCCACCGTCGCCACGGCACGCCGCCTCGTCGACACCGCGCCGCCACTGAGCGTCGAAACACAGGAGCGACTGCGAGCGGTCTTCGCAACCGCGGCCCCCCGTCAGCCGGCCGTATCCCAGGCCGCCTGACCCCTGGCATGGAGCAGGGGCCGCCCCATCGGCCAGACCGGGCGACCCCCTACGCCCCAACCCCTACCCGATCAGAAAGAGAGGTGGACCGTGTCCGCCATCATCCCATTCAATTTCCCGGAGACCGGTCAGCCGGTCCGAACGGTGTCCATCGACGGCGAACCCTGGTTCGTCGCAACCGACATCTGCGGCGTGCTGGAGATCAGTAACTCCCGCATGGCCGTGTCCCGTCTCGATTCCGATGGGGTCAGCACTGCTGACGTCATCGACTCGATGGGTCGCTCGCAGCGGGCGAGCATCGTGAGCGAACCCGGGCTGTACGAGCTCATCTTCCAGAGCCGTAAGCCGGAGGCTCGGTCCTTCCGCCGCTGGATCACACAGGACGTCATCCCCTCGATTCGTCGTACGGGTGGCTACACCATCGCCCCGCCCACCCCCGCTCTCCCCGACCTCACCACTCCGCAGGGCGTACTCGCCCTCGCCCAGGAGTTCACCCGCACCGCCGAACAGCTCGTCGAGGCAGACCGGAAGCTCAAGGAACTGGAGCCGAAGGCACTGGCCCACGACACGCTGATGGCCGCACAGGACGGGGATCTCCTCGTCCGGCAGGCCGCGAAAGCGATCGGATGGCAGGAGAAGCAATTCCGGCACTTCCTCCTCGACGAGCGGTTGATCTACCGGCGTCAGGCGACGTGTGGGGCCGCGCAGTACGACTTCTACGCGGCGCACGCTGAGTGCTTCAACGCGGTGGAGAAGGTCGTCGAGCACACGTGGGGGTCGTGCGCGCACTACACGCTGCACCTGACGCCTCGGGGTCTGGCCTTCGTGCAGATGCGGATCGGTAAGCGGCAGTTGGAGATGCGTGCCGCGGTCGAGGGCGGTGCCCGATGACGATCAATCCTACCGACCTTCCGGGCCGGCCCCTCTTCGACCGGACGATCCCGGTGCCCCCGCCGGAGTCGCGCGAGCACCCCGATGACCCGGTTCGTATCCGTACGGGCAACGGCCTCGTCTGGACGCGCCGTGACGGGTCTCGTGGCGGCCGTGCCCTGTATGCCCCGGAGCATGTCGCCTCGCCCCGCCGGATCGCGATGAGCACGGTTCCGGAGCTTGAGGCGCAGGGCGTCACCGTGGCGGTGGCGTCGTGAGTACCGCGCGGGCTGTCAACGCGTTGGCGGATGTGATCTGCCGGGCGCAGAAGAACGGGCGTCGGACGCCGGTTGTCGAGTGGCTGCTCGACGAGGTCGACGCCCTGCGTGCTCGGGTGGCTGAGCTGGAGCAGGAGCGGCACACCACCAACAACGCGGTCGCCGAAGCGCACCTCGCGCTGGCCGCCGCCGCCGAGTCCCGTCCGGTCGATGAGGACCCGATCGCCTACGCCCTCACCGAGCCCGAGCCGGACACCCCGGGGCGCCGTGCCGCCGACGCCATCCAGGCCATGCACGACCCGACCGTCATCGGCTACAACATCGGCGTCGACTGGTTGTCGCTGACCCTCAAGCCCCGGACGCTCGCCGACTGGCAGGCGTGGCTGGACCGGCTCGGCGCGGACCTCGCGCACGTCACCCACCGCGGGCTGCTGTCGACGGCCAAGGGCAGCTGGGACGGGGTGCCGGTCGCTGTGCAGGCCCACGGGGTGGGCGCCCTGCTGGCCGCCGCCCGTACGGCCACCGGGTCAGGGGCGGTGTGATGCGGCTCCTCCTCCTCGCCTCGGTCATCACGCTGCTGTGCCTCGCCGTGAGCGAGGTCCGCCCGTGACCACCGAAGACATCCTCCTCAGCGCCCTCGTGCTCCTCGGGACCGGCACGCTGTTCGTCTGGCTCGCCCTCGGCTTCAACGAAGCCGAACACCGGGCCGCCCAGCTGCTCGCACAGGACAGGGACAGTGCCGCCCAGCTGCTCGCCAGACACGAGGTCGATGTGCTGCGCGGGACTGCGTGGGAGCTCATGCAGCGAGTTCCGGCTGACCCTGCCGCGTGGACGGAATACGACCAGCGGCTGGCCTTCGCCGCTACTGAGCTCAACGGCCGGGCGGACGCCGCCGAACGCAAGGCGGGTGCCTCGCGGTGACGTCCTCCTACCTGACCCTCGTGGTCACCGCGGTCACCCTCATCGCCATCGGCACCGCCTGCTGCCTCTCCGCATGGCACCTCGGCCGCCCCGCCACCAACGCCCCGCTGCCCCGCCTGCCAGCGGGACCTCGACGACTGCCGCTGCACCGGAGGCGTCGCGTGATCACCGACCCCAGCTTCGGCCCCGCCGCGCACAGCGCCGCCAACCCGTTCGCCCGCCGCGCCGGATACCAAACCGGCCTCCACACCCCCATCGGCGACGACACCAGCCACATCTACCTGCGGCTCACCGACCCCTCCGAGATCGCCGGATACCTCCACGGCCTCGCCGCCAGAAAGCAGCCCACCACATGAGCACCTTCGGCGGCGTATGGACCAGCCCCCAAGCCGACGGACGCGGCCACACCGCACGCGAGCTCGCCGACCGCGCCAGCTACGACCAAGCCCCACCCGCCGGCATCAGCTGCATGACCGCCACCGACGTCCTCGCCCTCGCCCTCGTGGGCATCGCCCTCTCCACCCTGATCGGAGCCCTCCTGTGATCGCCACCGGTAGCGACGACTTCGCACAGACCCTCGCCGAGCGAGTCGGCGGGCTCATCATCGACGCGGCACTGCACGCACCGCGTTCGCTGCAGAAGCGCATCGGCCCCTCCGAAGTCGGCGACCCGTGCGAACGGAAGCTGACGTACAAGATGTACGACTGGCCCGAGCCGGAAGGCCACGACCAGGACCCGATCGCAAGCGTCCTCGGCACCGGCTTCCACTCGTGGATGGAAGAAGCCTTCATCGCTCGGCAGACCCCCCTCCCCGACGGCCGGCCCCGGTACAAGGTCGAAGAGCGGGTCACCGTCCGCCAAGGCGCAACCGAAGCCGCGACCCTCTCCGGCAGCAGCGACCTGTACGACCGGGCCACCGGAACCGTCTACGACTGGAAGCTCACCGGGACGTCGACACTCGACAAGTACCGCCGCCACGGCCCCGGAGACCAGTACCGCAAGCAGGCCCACCTGTACGGGCTCGGCCAGGAGAACGCCGGCGAGACCCCGCAGCGCGTCGCCATCGTCTTCGTCGCCCGGTACCACGAGCTCCGCGTCCACGTCTGGACCGAGCCGTACGACCGCAACATCGCCGAGGCCGCCCTCGCCCGCCTGGACCGCATCCGCCAGCGACTCCTCGACCTCGACCCGGAATCCCACCCCGAGCGGTGGCACCAAATCCCCACGAGCGAGCAGGCCAAATGCCGGTTCTGCCCGTGGCTCAAGCCCGGAAGCACCGACCTCACCGTCGGCTGCCCCGGGGCCAGCACCGAAGCCAAGAGCAGCCAGCTCGAAGCACTCATCGCATGAAGGAGAACACCATGACCGTTCCCACCCAGCCCCAGGTTCCCTCCGCCGACGACTTCCTCATGGGCGGCGGCGTCCCCTCCGCGAAGTTCCCCGCCATCGGGGCCACCGTCACCGGGCGGATCACCGAGCGTCCCACTGTCGAGCAGCAGCGCGACTACACCACCGGCGAGCTGAAGTTCTGGGACGACGGCAAGGCGCAGATGCAGCTCGTCGTCACCCTCGCCACCAGCGAGCGTGACCCGGCCAACCCGGAGGACGACGGCGCCCGCCGCCTGTACGTCAAGGGCCAGCTCAAGAACGCCGTCGCCCAGGCCGTGCGAGCCGCCGGCGCCCGCGGCCTCGAGGACGGCGGCACCCTCACCGTCACCTACAGCCACGACGGGGTGGCGAAGAACCCGAGGTTCAACGCGCCGAAGAACTTCACCGTCCAGTACGTGCCCGCGGCAATCGCCGAACTCCACACCCCGGAGCCCGGGCATGCGCCCGCACCGCACCCGGGCTACGCCGCAGTCCCGCCGAACCCGGTGGTCCAGGCGCTCCAGGCACAGCAGCAGGCGCAGGGCGCAGGCCAGGCCCCGCCGTTCTGACCCACCCCGCAGTCCGCCCCCGCCGCCGCGAGACGCCCACAGTCCGCGGCGGCGGGCGGCCCCAGTCCCACTTCGGCACCCGGAAAGAGGAGGCACCACCGTGGCCCGCAGCTTGCAAGACATTGTGAACAGGAGCCGACCGGGCGACGGCCAGACCATCGCGTGCCGCAACTGCGGCCACACCTTCGCCTCCTACGGGGGTCGACTGTGGTGCCGGTTCTGTCGCGAGCTCATCGCCTGTAACCACCCGGTGAAGATCCACGGCTACAACATCCGGCGCGACGGCACCAAGCTCGGCAAGCACTGGTGCACCACATGCGGTCAGACCGAAGACGCCCGCAGGGGGATCGGCTGCGGGCCGGTGCTGTTCTGCGACAACCGCCAGTACGAGTCCATAGCGCCGTGTGAGCGCTGCGGAACCGCCGAAGGCACCCAGGTCCACCACTGGGCACCCCGGGCGATCTTTGGCTACATCGAATCCGACCGGTGGCCGACCGCGAACCTCTGCCCCTCCTGCCACTCCCTGTGGCACCGCCTCATGCGCGAAGCCGCCGGCGTGCGACTCCCCCCGGAGCAGCGCATCGACGACGGCACCGCCGCCGCAACGATCCTTGAGGAAACCGCGTGACCCAGCTGACCATCCCCGAGGTCACCGGGGAGGACGACACCATCAGCGCCGCGCTGAAGTACGCCGCGGCCGGGTTCTACGTCCTCCCGGTGTCGCGCGCCAGCAAGCACGCCGGGTCGGTCGTCGGCAAGGGCTGGCCCAGCAAGTCCAGCCGCGACCCCGAACAGATCGTCGCCTGGTTCGCAGGATCCAGCGACAGCCTCGCCCTGCACATCGGCCGCTCAGGCGCCGTCGCGTTCGACGTGGACGAGCCGAACCAGATCCCGCAGGTTCTCACCGAAGCCGTCGCTGCCACGAACCCCCCGTACCAGTCGACACGGGAACACACCGAAGGCCGCGGGCACTACGTGTTCACCGTCCCCCCGGGCCGGGTTCTCGGCAACAGCACCGGGAGCCTCGGCAAAGGCTGGGGCGAAGTCCGCGGCGCCAACGGAATCATCGTCGTCGCCCCGTCCGTCCACGAGAAGCACGCACAGGGCGCCCGCTACCAGTGGATGCACACCGGCCCTGTGCCCGAGCTCCCCGGCAGCGTCGCCACGCTGCTGCGCGACGCGTCCGACACATCCGACGCAGCCACCGACGGGCAGGTCCGCGAGTTCATCGAGAAGCACACGACCGCCGCACGACCCGAACTCCTCGGCGGAATCCTCACCCAGTTCGCCACCGCCCTGGAGCAAGGCCAGTCCCGACACGACGCCGCTGTTCTCGCCACAGCATCCGCCGTACGCGAGGCAGCCGCCGGCATATACCCGGCGAAGGACGCAGCCGAGCAGCTGTTCACCGCGTTCGCCGCAGCGCTCGAGCACGCCCGGAACGGCAGCGACCGGACCCGCAGCAAAGCCAGCGCCCGCGCCGAATACCTGGGCATCCTCGCCTGGTCCATCGGCCAACTCACCCAGGCCGACATCGACACCACCCGCGCCAGCCTCGAACAGCGCCTCCCCCCGACCGACCACAGCCGCGAAAGCTACGAGGCGCTCATCGCCGACCCGGCACCGACCACCGCAGCAGCCAAGCCCACAGCCACCGGCCCGATGAAGCGCAGCTGGGACGACATCGGGAACGCGCAACGACTCCTCGACAGGTACGGGCACGTCCTCCGCTGGACCCTCGCCAAGAAGAGCGGCGAGTGGGGCGTCTACGACGGGCGGCGCTGGGCATTCCGCGGCGGCGACACGCTCGTGCGCACCCTCGCCCGACAGACCGTGGAAGACCTGCCCAGCAGCGAAGCCGGCGCATACAGCAACGAGCCGCAGTTCGACCTGCGCGGCAAGGAGAAGCCAAGTCTGCGGGACGAGTTCCTCGCCTTCGTGTCGAAGAGCCGCGACCACCGGGCCATGGGCCGCGGCATCGCCGCCGCATCAACCTTCCCCGAAGCCCACGCCCGGCCCGAAGACTTCGACGCAGACCGCCGCTGGCTGAACCTGCCCAACGGGGTCCTCGACACAGACCGGGTGCAGCTGCTGCCGCACGACCCGGCGCTGATGCTGTCGAAGATGTTCGCCGTCCCATACACCCCGGACGCCGAGGCACCCGCGTGGGAACGGTTCCTCGAGATGAACATCCCCGACCTGCACACCCGGCTCTACCTGCAGCGGGCTGTCGGATACACCCTGTCCGGTCTGTCCAACGAGAAGACCTTGATCTACCTGTACGGCCCGTCCGACACCGGCAAAAGCATCTTCACCGGGATCATGGGCCGACTGTTCGGAATCGACTACGGCATCGCCGCATCCGACGGGGCGCTCCGTCCCCGCCGGGAAGGCGCGATCAACAACGACGTCGACGACATGGCCGGGAAACGGTTCGTCACCACGTCTGAGTCGCGCCCCGGAGAGGAGCTCGACGAGGCGCTCGTGAAGCGGCTCACCGGCCGCGACGAGCAGCGTTCCCGCGCCCTGTATGAGAACAACCGGTCCTGGACCCCCGAGTGCGTTATCTGGGTGTGCTCCAACCAGTACCCGAAAATCACTGGTGACGATGACGCGATCTGGACCCGCATCCGCGTCGTCCCGTTCCTGCGCCAGTTCCTCGCCGGCGACCCGGACCGCGACGAGCGGCTCGAGGAGAAGCTCCACGCGGAACTCGAAGGCATCTTCGCCTGGGCGGTACGTGGGCTCGTCATGTACCTCCGCGACGGGCTCGCCCCGCCGCCGGAAGTCGTCCAGGCCGGGGAGCAGTTCCGTGCCACCGCCGACGGGGTGACCGCGTTCGTCGCCGAGTACGCCGAGGAAGAGTTCGTCACCGTCGAAGAGCACGGCTGGGCGCCGCGCACCGACCTGTACGAGATGTACAAGCGCTGGTGCAAGGACTCGGGGCTGCGCCAGCCGCTGCGACCCAGCCGGTTCTACACGCGCCTTGGGGTGTCCTACCGCGAGGCGAAGGTGAACGGGACGCGCGGCCACAAGGGGATCTCGCTCGGCCCGAAGACGCCCCCGGTGCCGGTCGGGTGGTCGTCATGACACGGCCGCGTACGGCCGAGCTGCCCCCGAGCTGCCCCCTCGGAATCCGGGGGCAGGTAGCGGGGGCAGGTAGCTGCCCCCTGGTATCACGGGCGTCGCGGGCGCGGGGCGTGGAAACCCGCTTTGACCTGGGGTTTGTCCCTGCTGTGGTGCTGTCTGTCCCGGGGGCAGGTAGGGGGCAGGTAGGGGGCAGGTACCAACCGACACTACCGGCCGGTAGGGGGCAGGTGGGGGCAGGTAGGGGGCAGGTTAAAACGGCTACCTGCCCCCAAGGAAAAGGCACCCTGACCTGCACTGACTTTACCCAGGGGGCAGTAAGGGCAGGTAATTTCTCAAAGTTTCGTAGGTATGAATTCTCTGAATCCGACATACGTGGCCATAACGCAGCTCTGATTCGACGCTCCAACACACACGGAGAAAGTTCGCAGAAAAAGCTGCCCCTCCTGCCCCCAGCCGGGGGTGCCCGATGACGACGCAACCGCAATGGCTGGCCGAGAAGGCCGCGCAGAACTCCGACATCGCCCGCACCGCTACCTGCCCCCGCTGCGCCGCCCCGGTACTCGTCGGCCGCGTCGGCCGCGTGGCCGCACTCGACATCCGCGTCGATAGCGACCCCGTGAGCGCCACCCAGGAGATCCGGGCCCTCCTCGCGGGGGACCTCACCTGGTGCCTCACCCGCCCCGCCATCGGCCCGCCCCGCCTGCGCTGGCGCGACCAATGGCACATCGCCGCCGGCACCTGCCCGCACACCGTGCACGCCGACCACCACTGTCGCCCGGCTACGCCGACGACCCTCTTCTGAAAGGCACCCGCGTGAGCATCGCCCTTGGCCTCATTGCTGGGCTCCTCGCCATCGCCGCCATCAAGGCCACCCGCGGCCCCGCCGTACGCGGCCGGCACCACCGGCCCCGCCACATCCCCAGGGTTGACAGCGCCGCCCAGTACCGGGCCGCGGCTGCACGTCTCCTCGCCCACATCCGACAGGGAGACCAGCCGTGACCACCGTGGCCTCGAGCCTGCGTAGCTACACCCTGACCCTGCCCCCGGGGCTGAAGTTGTTGAACGCGAACCAGCGCGTCCACCACCGAGTGCGCGCCGAGCTCACCGCGGCCATCCGCGGCGCGGCCATGGCCGCTTGCTCGGAGCATGACGAGCTGCGGGCCGCGCTTGCCGTAGCCAACCCCGGACCGGTGCTGCAGCACGCGTATCTCCTCGGCGTGCTCCACCCGGCCAGTCGGCGTCGCATCGACCCCGCGAACCTCTACCCCAGCTTCAAGGCCTTGGTCGACGGGGTGGTGGACGCAGGGGTGCTGGAGGACGACAACCACACCCGGGTCATCGGACCCGACATGCGTATCGGCCCCCTGGCCAAAGGCGGCCGGCTCACCCTCCACATCCAAGAACTCACCCCGCAGCAGCACACCGCATTCAAATGGCAGGGAGAAGCAGCATGAGCATGGGCTCCGTCCACGGGACGACCAGCACCCGCGAGACCACCGACTGGCGCGACCAGGCACTGTGCCGCGAGGTCGACCCCGAGATCATGTTCCCCGAGTCGAGCCAGACCGCGATCGACGAGGCCAAGCAGCTCTGCGCCCGCTGCCCGGTGATCGATGCCTGTTCTGAGTGGGCCATCACCACGGGTGAGCAGTTCGGCATCTGGGGTGGCATGGACCAGGGGCAGCGCGCCAAGGCACGCAGAGAGCGAGGCTTCACCGCGGCGCGGACCCCCGCCGCGTGCGGTACGGAGTCCGGAGCCAAGCGCCACCGCAGGAACGGCGAAGACCCTTGCGGCAGCTGCAAGGAAGCCCAGCTCGCCGTGTGGGCCCAGCGCCGCGTCCGCCCATCCCGTGCCCGGGTGGCGGCGTGATCATCGCGGCGAGCGTCGCCGAAGCCGAGCAGCGCGCCGCGGCAACTACCGCCCCACCAACCCGCCGCCCGGATCCGGTTCCGGCCCGCACCACGCACAAGGAGACCGCCCCGTGACCACCCTCCTCGCCGCCGCGTACATGACGCTCCCCGCGGCCTGGGTCATGGGCTGGCACCTCGTCCCGACCCGCCGCAAACCCCAACCTGCCGCCCGCCGGCCCGCACCCTCCTGGAGCACCCGATGACCACCAACCGCGTGATGCGCCTCCTC
>DOWQ01000249.1 GCA_003519485.1 Streptomyces sp.
TGTCCCGCCGGCTCTCGGGCGGGACAGGGCGCGGCACGTCACGTCGCGCCCGGGGTGCGCGTCACGCCGCCACGGGGGTGCGTCGCACACCGCCGGAGGGCGCGTCAAACCTCCCCGGGGTAGCGGACGCCGATCCGCTCGCGGGCCGTGTCCAGGGTGCGCATCACGGCCAGCGTGCCGTCCAGCGGCACCAGCGGCGACTCCGTCTCGCCCGCCCGCAGGCAGCGCATGACCTCGGCCGCCTCGTGCTGCATGCCGGTCAGCCCCGCCGTGCCGTCCGAGCCGTCGGCCCCGTTCATGCCGGTTGGCCTGCTCCCGGCCACGATCTCCTCCGGTTCGCGGCCCGGCCGGTGCAGCACGAACAGCTCCGGATGGAAAAAACCGCGCGGCAGTTCGATCCGGCCGACCGATCCGGTGACCGCCGCGGTCATCGGGGTGTCCGCCGTGATCGAACAGCTCAGCACGCCCAGTGCGCCCGACTCCCAGCCGAGCAGGATCCCGGTGTTCGCGTCCACCCCCTCCGGAGTGAGCAGTGCCCGCGCCTGCACCTCGGCCGGCTCGCCCAGCAGCAGCTGCGCGAAGGACACCGGATAGACGCCGAGATCGAGCAGCGCCCCGCCGCCCCGCGCCGGGTCGAGCAGCCGGTGCCCCGGCTCGAAGGGCCCCGGGATGCCGAAGTCGGCGTGCACCGTACGGATCTCGCCGATCGCCCCGTCCCGTACGAGCTCCACCATGCGGCGCATGACGGGATTGCAGTACATCCACATCGCCTCCATCAGGAAGCGATTGCGGGAGCGGGCGAGCTCCGCCAGCTCGGTGGCCTCGGCGGCGTTGAGGGTGAACGGTTTCTCGCAGAGCACCGCCCGCCCCGCCTCCAGGCACAGTCCGGCCGCCGCGCGGTGCGCGGAGTGCGGCGTGGCGACGTACACCACGTCCACGTCGTCGTCCTTGGCGAGCTCGGCCCAACTGCCGTACGCCCGCGGTATGCCGAAGCGCGCGGCGAACTCCTCCGCCGGCCCGGCGCTGCGCGAGGCGACCGCGACGACCTCCGCGTCCGGCAGCTCACGCAGCTGCTCCGTGAACGCGGAGGCGATGCCTCCGGTCGCCAGAATTCCCCATGTAACGGTACTCATCTCTGCCCCCAGCTGGTCATGTCTCCGACCTCTTGCTGAGAGGATAGGAAACGCTTACGACGACTATGGAGAGGCGTATGCCGGAGACCGGCCCGATCAGTCCCCAGCGAATATCCGCACAACCCCCCCGGCCGGCCCCCCACCCGTCCGTCCCCCGCCCACCCGCGCCCGGTCCTGCCCGGGCAGCCGCCCAGGGCCGTACGAGCCTGCTGGTCGTGCTCATCCTCGGCGGGCTTGCGGCCGTGCCGCCGCTGTCCATGGACATGTACCTCCCGGCGCTGCCGGCGGTCTCCGAGTCGCTGAACACCCCTGCCGCCACCGTCCAGCTGACGCTCACCTCGTGCCTCGCGGGCATGGCGGTCGGCCAGCTGGTCGTCGGGCCGATGAGCGACCGCTGGGGACGCCGCCGCCCGTTGCTGATCGGCATGATCGTCTACGTCGTCGCCACCGCCCTCTGCGCCCTGGCACCCAACGCGAGCCTCCTCATCGGCCTCCGGCTGCTCCAGGGCCTGGCCGGCGCGGCGGGCATCGTGATCTCGCGTGCCGTCGTCCGTGACCTCTACGACGGCAACGCGATGGCCCGGTTCTTCTCCACCCTGATGCTCGTCTCCGGCGTCGCGCCGATCGTCGCGCCCGTGATCGGCGGCCAGGTGCTGCGGATCACCGACTGGCGGGGCATCTTCGTGCTGCTGACCGTCATCGGGATCCTCCTCACCCTCGTCGTCTGGCGGCGGCTGGACGAGACCCTGCCGCCGGAGCACCGGCACAGCGGCGGCCTCACCCACACCTTCCGCACCATGCGCGGACTCCTCGGCGACCGGGTCTTCACCGGCTACATGCTCGCGAGCAGCTTCGCCTTCGCCGCCCTCTTCGCCTACGTAGCCGCCTCCGCCTTCGTCGTCCAGGAGATCTACGGGGCGTCCCCGCAGACCTTCAGCCTGCTCTTCGGCGTCAACTCCATCGGCCTCATCGCGGCCGGCCAGGTCAACGGGAAGATCCTCATCGGCCGGGTCAGCCTGGACAAGGTCCTGGGCGTCGGGCTGGTCGTGATCACGGCCGCGGCGGCCGCCCTGCTGCTGATGGCGGCCGGCACGTTCGGGGAAGTCGGGCTGGTGCCGATCTCGGTCGGCCTGTGCGTCCTGATGTCCGCGATGGGCCTCGTTCTGCCCAACACCAACGCCCTGGCCCTCATGCGCACCCGGCACGCCGCCGGCTCCGCCTCGGCGCTCCTCGGCGCCTGCACCTTCCTCGCGGGTGCCATCGCCTCACCGCTGGTCGGCATCGCCGGTGAGGACACGGCCGTGCCGATGGCCGTCGTCCAGCTCGGCTGCGCGCTCGCGGCCGTCGGCTGCTTCCTCGCGCTGTGCAGACCGTGGCAGCGCAGGGAGACACCGTCCGAGGTGGCGACGCGGCCGGAGGGAGCGGGGAACTGAGCACCGCCAGACTGCGGCCCGGCACTCCGGCCCGGGCCGGGCTGGACCGCGAGGAGATGCGGCTCCTCGTCGCCGGGGTGCGGAAGCTGTCCGGCGGCGGCCGGCCGTGGTGCTCCGGCGCGGTCGTGCTGGCCGGGCGCGGGCCCGTCGTCGTCGCCGCGGACGCGTCGGGCTGGGCCGTACGCCACGTCGCGTACGACGAGGGGACGGGCCGCGGGATCGGGCTGCCGCCCGCGCGCCGGGTGCCGATGCGGACGCGGACCCTGTTCGACCTGGCGGCGCTCACCGAGCTCTTCACCGCGATCGCCGCGGTGCAGCAGGCCGAGCGTGGCACGCTCGGCCTGGACCGGCCGGTGGCGGAGTACGTACCCGCGTTCGCCGCGGCGGGCAAGGAAACCGTGACCGTACGGCAGCTCCTCACGCACACCTCCGGGCTGCCGCCCGCACCCCCGCTGCACGCGATCCGGCCGGGCGGGCGCGCGGAACGGCTCGCGCGGCTGTGGCGGGAGCCACCGTCGGCCTCGCCCGGCACCGCACATCGCT
>DOWQ01000252.1 GCA_003519485.1 Streptomyces sp.
CGCACCGCCGGCGGGCACGGCCTTCGGGCCGCGAGCGCGGACGGACACCCTGCTCACGCTGCACCGCGCCGCCCGCGCGTGGCCGCCGCTCACGCCGCTGCTGTCCGCCGCCGTACCCGACGTCGTCGAACTGGCGGACGAAGAGGTCACCGAACTCCTGGGCGAGGCCAGTCGGTCGCTGGCCGCCGCCGGGATGCAGGTCCACTGGCCCAGGGAGCTGGCGCGCGAACTCACCGCGCGGGCCGTCGTCGGCCCGCCGGACGACGGCCGCGAAGGCGCCGGCGATCCCGACGATCCCGACGCCAAGGGACTGGGGCGGCGCACCTCCGGCCTGCCGTCCTTCCTCTCCGCCGACGCCCTGCTCGGCTTCAGCTGGCAGTTCGCCGTCGGCGGCCGGCAGCTCACCCGGGCGGAGCTGGACCACCTCGCCGAAGCCAGCCGGCCGGTCGTCCGGCTGCACGACCAGTGGGTTCTGGTCGACCCGAGTGCCGCCCGCAGGGCCCGCGACCGCCAGGACCGCAAGCTCACCCCGATCGACGCACTCGGCGCCGCCCTCACCGGCGAGACCGAGGCCGACGGCGAGCGCGTCGAAGTCCTCCCCACCGGCCCGCTGGCCGCCCTGCGCGACCGGCTCGCCGACCCCGAACGCCCCGGCCGGGAGCCGGTGGGCCAGCCGGCCGCACTGGCCGCCACCCTGCGCGACTACCAGCTGCGCGGCCTGGACTGGCTGCACCGGATGACCTCCCTCGGCCTCGGCTGCTGCCTGGCCGACGACATGGGGCTCGGCAAGACGATCACCCTCATCTCGCTGCACCTGCACCGCCAGTCGGACCCGGAGTCGGCCGGCCCCACCCTCGTCGTCTGCCCGGCGTCCCTGATGGGCAACTGGCAGCGCGAGATCGAACGGTTCGCCCCCGGCACCCCCGTCCGCCGCTACCACGGCGCCGCCCGCACGCTGGACGCCCTGGAGTCCGGGGAGTTCGTCCTCACCACGTACGGGACGATGCGGCTCGACGCGCGGCGCCTGGCCGACGCAGGCCTCTGGGGCATGGTCGTCGCCGACGAGGCGCAGCACGTCAAGAATCCGTTCTCGGCGACCGCGAAGCAGCTGCGCACCATCGGCGCCCGCGCCCGCGTCGCGCTCACCGGCACACCGGTCGAGAACAACCTGTCCGAGCTGTGGGCCATCCTGGACTGGACCACGCCCGGACTGCTGGGCCGGCTCGGCACGTTCCGCCGCCGCTACGCCGAGGCTGTGGAGAGCGGTGCCGATCCCTCTGCCGCCGGCCGGCTCGCCCGGCTGGTCGCCCCCTTCCTGCTGCGCCGCCGCAAGAGCGACCCGGGCATCGCCCCGGAGCTGCCGCCCAAGACCGAGACCGACCACGCCGTCTCCCTCACCGCGGAACAGGCCGGGCTCTACGAGGCCGTGGTGCGGGAGGCTCTCGCGGAGATCTCGGGGACCGGCGGCTTCGCCCGCCGCGGGCTGGTCGTCAAGCTGCTGACCTCCCTCAAACAGCTCTGCAACCACCCCGCGCAGTATCTGAAGGAGGAGCGGCCGAGGATCCCCGGCCGGTCGGGAAAGCTCGAATTGCTGGACGAGCTGCTGGACACGATCCTCGTGGAGGACGCGAGTGTCCTGGTGTTCACGCAGTACGTGCAGATGGGACGGCTGCTGGAGGCACACTTGGCCGCGCGGGGCGTCGGCACCCTCTTCCTGCACGGCGGCACCCCGGTCGCCCGGCGCGAGGAGATGGTCCGCAGCTTCCAGAGCGGCGACGCACCGGTCTTCCTGCTGTCGCTCAAGGCGGCGGGCACCGGGCTCAACCTCACCCGCGCCGAACACGTCGTCCACTACGACCGCTGGTGGAACCCGGCCGTCGAAGCGCAGGCCACGGACCGCGCCTACCGCATCGGGCAGACCCGGCCCGTGCAGGTGCACCGGATCGTCGCCGAGGGCACCATCGAGGACCGCATCGCCGCCATGCTCGCCCGCAAGCGCGAGCTGGCCGACGCGGTGCTCGACGCAGGCGAGGCCGCGCTGACCGAGCTCAGCGACAGCGAACTGGCCGATCTCGTCGAACTGCGGAGGGACGGACGATGACCGACACCCAGCAGAACCGCCCCGAACGGACATTCGCCCCGCTGCCGCCCGCACAAGGCCGCGGGTCCGCCACCAGCTGGCGGGGCCACGCCTGGCTCAAGGCCCTGGAGGACACGGCGCTCGACTCCGCACAGCTCACGAGCGGCCGGCGGTACGCGCGCCAGGGCGCGGTCGGCGCCGTCTCCGTACGGCCCGGCCGGATCACGGCGGTCGTCCAGGACCGCGACCGCACAGCGCACCGCTCGGACGTGCTGATCCAGGAACTCTCGGCGGACAACTGGGACAGGCTGCTCGACATGGTGGCCGACCGGGCCGGGCACCTCGCCGCGCTCCTGGACCGCGACATGCCCCCGCACCTGGTGGAGGACGCCGCCGCGGCCGGGGTCGAACTGCTGCCCGGGATCGGTGGCCTGGAGCCGGAGTGCGACTGCGGCGCCTGGGACCACTGCATGCACACGGCAGCGCTCTGCTACCAGGTGGCGCGGCTGCTCGACGAGGACCCGTTCGTCCTGCTGCTGATGCGCGGGCGCGGGGAGCGCGAACTCCTGCACGAGGTACAGGTGCGCAGCACGGCGCGCGCGGTGCGGCGCGCGCCCTCGGACACGCGGGGCTCCGGCGCCGGCTCCCCCGGACCGGGCGCAGGGGCTGC
>DOWQ01000469.1:0-5805 GCA_003519485.1 Streptomyces sp.
GGACCCGCAGTCGATGTCGGTGAGCCTCGTGATCACGCCGTCCATCGGCTGCTCGCCGTCGCACCACTACCACATGGAGGACGGCCAGATCATCGCCGGCTGACGGCGCGGCACGGGGAGCGGCGGGGCGGGCGCGCAGCTCGTAGGGTGACGCGCGCCCGCGCCCTGTACGCCGGAGGCCGTGTGCGGACCGGGGGCGCTCGCCTCGTGAAATGGCTCGAAAGCAGGCCCGACGAGCCTGCTTGTCGACCCGGTACTGCTCGATGAGATCTCCGAACCGCTCTGTGTCACCCGCGCTCAGGACAGCAAGCCGCGTCGGAACCACGACGGCGCGCACCTGCTCGGCCACGTCCGCTGCCCGATCGGCCGCATGTTGTCTCCGCTGTCGATCCGGTGAACAGCTGCGACGGTAGGTACCGCCACCCGCCGGGCACATCAGGATGTCGGGTCTCTACCAACGTCGGCCGGGCAGCCTCGACTGAAACTCGCCGTGCTGCACGGCTGACACAAAGCAGGCCCATCCAGCCCCTGAGAAGGTCAGGAACGGCCCCTCCACGTTCTTGGAATCGCGTACCAGAGCCGCTGACTGAACTGTGGCAATCTCTACGCACTCACCACCTGAACCGTTGCTGTAGCTGCTCTTACGCCAGCTAGCGCCCGACGGTATGAGTTGAGGCAGGCGGCTCATGGGGAGGACTCCTCCAGTACTTGTTTGATCAGCAGGGCCGATCGAGGCGGGCTCGATGCGATCGCACGCAGGTTGTCGTATGCCTTCGTGTACTGAGCTACATCGTCCGATGCTTCGAGGTAGACGGCGTCCGTCAAGCCTTCTCGGTACACCACGTCGGGATCTTCCTGCTCAGGGAAACCCAAGATGGTGAAGGCTCCCGTTGCTGGATAGGCCCCTCCGCTGAACGGAACGACCTGCAAGGTTACGTTCTTCAATTGGCTGACCGTAAGCATATGTTCGAGCTGGGACTGCATCACCTGTTGGTCGCCGACGACGTGCCGTAGAACGCTTTCATGCACGATGGCCCAGAGATCGGGTGGATTGTCCCTGGTCAAAACAGCCTGCCGCTCCATGCGTACGTCCACTGCACGTTTCAGCTCGTCGGCCGTGAGTTGGTCCGTCGCTCGATGCAGCTCGGCAGCATACGCAGCCGTCTGCAAGAGGCCCGGAACGAACTCACATTGGTACTGCCGCAGGCTTGCGGCGTCCTGCTCCAAGCCGACGTACACGGAGAACCACGAGGGCACGGCATCTCCGTGCGCGTGCCACCAACCGCGGACCTTCGAGTCTTTGGCGAGCTGTTTGAGGAAGTCGCGCAGCTCGTCAGACGTGTTGTAAAAGCGACACAAAGCTTCCACATCGGACGGTTGTACGCGTCCGCTTCCGGTCTCAAGTCGGTTGACCTTCGAGCCGCTCCAGTCCAGCTCTTGGCCTACTTGCTGACAGGTGAACTCGTTCTCTTCGCGAAGCTTCTTGAGCTCGATCGCCAGCCTCCGGCGTCGTGCTGTGGGAGAGCCTGACATGTTAACTCCTGGTTCTGTAACGGAAGTTCAATCCCAGCGGAAGCCTGTCGCTCCGCCAATCACCCGATGGAGCGAATCTGTCCATGCACATTGCATAGCGGGATGGTCTTCGTGTCATGCTGTCACACGAAGTGATGAAGAGCTCCTTCCTGGTCACAGTCTGTGGTCAAAATCGGAGCGCCGTTGCGAACGGAGGCCGGGAGCACATGTGCACCGATCACTGCATGACTAGGAAGAGCTGGGAGTTGTCGTTCTTGGCTGAACCTCATGAGGTCGCTGGACTGCGACGCGTCATGAGGGTCCATCTGACGGCCTGGGGCTTGACTGGCTTGGTCGATACGGCGCAGCTATGTGTCAGTGAACTGGTCACGAACGTGATCAACCATGTTGGCGCCGGGACACCCACAACGCTGGCTGTCTCCATGCGGGGTACCAATCTGCGCATTGAGGTACAGGATCCAGATGCCGAGACCCGCCCTGTCCGCCTGAGTGCGTCAGAGGACGCGGAGGGTGGTCGTGGCATGGAAATGGTCGACATGCTCGCCGAGCGCTGGGGAGTCGATCTCGTGGCCCACGGTAAGTCGACGTGGTGCGAGATCGCGAGCGGACTCGTCTCCAGCGGCGGGCACGTTCGTAACCCTCGAGTGACCAAAGCTGAGTTGGCGCTGACGTTCTATCGGCCAGAGATGTCGGCGGCTTCTGGCGGCAGGCCCGTGGCCGGGCGTGTGGTGGCGGAGGAATCTGCGATCACGTTGATCGCAGACATCCTCCACTGGGGCCGTGCTCATGGACGGGACGCTGACGACATTCTCGATCGAGCCCAGATGCGGTTCGAGGGAGAGCTCGCTGATCTATAGGGTGAAAAGTTGGGGTTACAGCCGGTATCTGTGAGCGGCCTTGGAACGTGCGGGCGCGGACTGAAGGCAACTCTGCTGATCGGAGTGCCGCCAAGTCGCCTCCGCTGGGCGGCTTCTGAGGGGAGCCGTCCGGCGTAATGTCTCTGCATGGACATACGTGACCTGCTTCTCCAGGTGGCTAGTACTTACGACTCGAAGGCGTCAACGACCGCAGGGATCCCTGCGCAAGACCTTCTCCGTGCAGTGCCCGACAGGATCGGCACAGTGATGCCAGCGGGCATGGAGGTCGAGGGGTATGGCGGGAAGGGCGGTGCCACGGCCACTCCGTGGATCGGTGTATTTAATCCGGATGTGACACGTGATCCGAAGGAAAATCTGTACCTGGCCTACATCTTCGCCTCTGATCTTGAGTCGGTGAGCCTCACGCTGCAGCAAGGAGTTACCCGCCTCCACGACGAGTTGAAGACGGGACAGAAGCTGCGAGCACGTTTGGAACAGAACGCTGAGAGGCTGCGTAGGCAGTTGCCGAATGAGTTGGTTAAAAACTGGAGTGATCGTCCCAGTTTTCAGCACAACGGATGGCGTGCTCTTGCTTACGAAGCGAGCAGCGTTGCGGCCCGGAATTACGAAGTAGCCAACATGCCGCCAGAGTCTGCCCTGCGTAAAGATCTTTGGTCTATGGCCGAAATCTTGCAACGTGCCGCGACTATCGAGAAGACACTCTGGTATGAAAGCAAGCATGTAGGTGTGGAAATTGAGTATGTCGGTAAGCATATAGGGGAGGTGGACCCGCTGGACGGATTTCGTCCGAAGAGCGATAGTGATTACATCGCAGAGATTTCGGCACGACAGCAAGTAAAGAAGCGCAGGCATGAGTCTCTTATTGCTAGCTTCGGTCCGTATGTTGCGGATCGAGGGTTCAAGCCTGTCACCACGGGTGTGCATCCTCGTGACCTGGTGCTATTGAAGGGCGCCAGAGAATGGCTAGTTGAGGTAAAGGTCGTGAAATCAGGGAACCCTACCCAAGCTGTGCGCGAGGCTTTGGCGCAACTGCTGGAGTATAGACATTTCCTCTATGTGGAGCAGAACGTCAAACCAAGCCTCGTCGCGCTTTTTACTGAAAGCATTGGTGTATACGCGAAGTACCTAGAATCTCATGGAATCGCTTCAGTCTGGAAGGCACTCGATGGCTGGGAAGGGTCTGTGTCTGCGGTGAGTTGGGGGTTGGTGCCAGAGCGGTAGGGGTTGGATGCTTCTTCGGCCGCCACGACTGGTCCTCAGGTACAGCCGCTGCTAAGTCGAAAATTCCGCATTGCCCCAGGCGGTCAGGCCGGAATAGTAGTCTCGGACAGTGGCTGTCAGAGCCGGAATACGCACGCTCCGTTCCGGCACTTCGCCTTCGTACGAACAACTTTGTCCGTCACACTCCAGGAGTCTCCTGATGAAGGACAACCTTGCGCGTCATGACGCTGCGGTAACCGATCGGCAGCGGCTGACCGGGAGTGCGTATGCCGATGGGCGTCATCTTGCCGCCAGGCAGTCCCTGTACCGGTGGCAGCAACCTCGGTACGACCTGCCGGGAATCGTGTCCGCTCAACTGGCGGATGTCGGCGGCACGGTGGTGGATGTGGGGTGCGGCAACGGCAGATTTCTGCAACGGCTGAGGTCGGATCGCCCGGAGCGGCGGAGCGTGGGGTTGGATGTATCCGCCGGGATTCTGAAGGAGGTTCCCGAGCCGGTTCTTGTCGCCGACGCCGGGGCTCTGCCTTTCGGAGACGGTTCGGTATCCGCAGTGATCGGGATGCACATGCTCTATCACGTGACGGATATTGACGCCGCTGTCGCCGAGTTCGCCCGTGTCCTGGAACCGGGGGGAGTAGCGGCCGTATCAACGAACAGCGACCGGGACAAGTGGGAGCTGGAAGAGCTCTGGAAGCATGCTGCGGGCGATGTGCTCGGCGTGCCCGAAGGGCCATCCCGGGTCTCGCTGAGTTCTCGCTTCTCTCTGGAGGAAGCGCCAGGTTTCCTCGGCAAGGTCTTCGGCAACGTCCGGGAAATCGCTCTGCCTGGCGTGATCGAAGTCACGTCTCCGGAGCCGGTGGTGGCTCACCTGGCTTCGTACCAAGCCTGGGCTGACGAGTGCGGGGTGCCCTTCGAAGAAACGGTTCGCCGTGCCCGCGAGCGTGTCACGGCGGTGATTGCGGACAGTGGGTCTTTCCGTGCCACCTGCCGTGGCGGCATCCTCGTGTGTCGCCCGTAGTGGCAGGGGGATGCGATTGCAGCAGGACGCACCGCTGGGTTGTCGGGCGCACGGTGGTCGACCGTTCGGCAGACGGGAGACCCCCGACCGGCAGGCCGGGCTTGCTATGCGGGTGGGAGACATGGCTGCGATGAGCGGTGGTTTCGAGCGCCTGCCGTATTGGCAACAGTGGGTCATCCGCAGCGGCGGCGGGGTGCGTGACGAGGCGGTTCACCGTGGCTCCACCGGTCCCGAAGCGGCCGGGGGTCGGGGTGCCGGAGCCGATGCCCCCTTTGCCGGGGGTCGGTGGAGTGGGGGGTCCTACCAGGACTGTTCTGCTAAGGACTGGGTTTCCCCACCCGCCCTGCCCAACCCGCACCGGGGGTCGCTGATTCGGGTGAACGGGGCCTTCGGGGCGTTTGGTTGGGGGTATCGTCGCGTTCACAACCGCAGACATGAAACGGCCCCCGCTGGGATTGCAGTCCCGCGCGGAGGCCTGATCACCGAGGAAGATAGGACCTTCCCGATGACTGGAGCCCAGTCTAGCGCGCGCCCGCGCGCCGCCACCGAGCCTTCTACGGCCGGTGTCACCCATATCCGCCGCCGACTCGACGCGGACTTCACCATTCTCTCCAACCGGCTCGCCCTGCGGCCGGGGAGCTTAGTCACCATCGGCCTCGGTACGTACCTGATGGCCGTCCCGCCCGGCACCGTCGTCAGCATCGAAGCCCTCCGCCGCGACTTCGACGAGGGCGAGACGCGGCTCTCGAAGGCCCTGCGCGAGCTCGAGGGCGAAGGTTTTCTGGAACGGGTCCGGGTGCAGGGGCCCGGCGGGCGGTTCCGTACGGAGACCTTCGTCTACAACCATCCCGACCTGCGCGGACAGCGTGGAGAGTGTGGTCAGCGGGTGCAGGGGGCAACGGCTGCGGGTGGTGGTTCGGCGGTGGTCGGTCCGACTGTCGTTGCTCCAGATGTTCCGGTCGTTCCGAATGCTCCTCCGGTCAGCGCTCCGGCCGCTGTTCCGGACGCCGTTCCGGGCGTTGGGCATCCGGTGGCCCCCTCGGCGGTCCCAGCCGGTGGCCCAGAGCCCGCTGTCGTACGGGACACCGGGCCGGACGCCGCCGCCGCGCCGCCCGAGGCCGTACAGCTGCTCGCCGGGCTGCGGTTGCGGGATCC
>DOWQ01000469.1:5841-12373 GCA_003519485.1 Streptomyces sp.
CTGCCCGACCGCATTCTCCGCCGCCCGGCCCGGCTGCTGGACTACCGGCTGCGGCGCAACATCCCGCCCGGCGTGCCGGAGCTCGCGCCCCGCCCATCGCCCGGGGCCGTAGGGGCGGTGGCGTCCGCGCCGCTGTCCGTACCATCGGCGGCGCCGCCGTACGCCCCGCCGGCCGCGCCGCCGCCCGTATCGCCGGTCGCGCTGCCGCTGCGCAACTGCTCCGGCTGCGACCGGGCGTTCCGCTCCCCGCATCTGCTCCGTTGCCGTGACTGTACGGAGGACTGTACGGAGGACCGTACGGCGGCGGGAGTCGGGCAGTTCGCGGTCAGCCGAGCAGGATGATCCTCTCGGCCGGCCGGTGCGTCAGCAGCCGCCCTTGGCTACCGACACCTTCAGGTCGTACTCCGGGACGAACGACTCCGCGCCGTCCGAGCCGCCCGGGACGGAGAAACCTCCCGAGTCGGAGGCGGACTTCTTGATGCTCATGCAGTACACGGCATCCGTCTGGTCCGTGGTGATCTCGTAGTCGTCGGTGTCACCGACGGGCTCGGCGGTCACCCGGTAGACGGGGATCTGCTCCTCGCTCGCGTCGGCGACGGCCTCCTCGATCAACTCCGAGTAGTCGCTGTAGTCGCTGTCGACGTGCGGCTCGTCCTCGATGGTGTTCGCCGCCTGGCGGACCGCGTCACGCAGCCCGTTGTCGGCAGCGGCGGCGTCGGAGGAAGAACGGCGATGACGATGGCGATGAGAGCCAGTGAGCCCGACAAGAGCAAAAGGGCCACGGGGCTGCGTAGTTGTAGACGTAACGGTTCGTCGCCCGGCTACGGATGAAAATAGGCTGGCGAGCGTCGTCTTTGCGCATGGGGCCGCAGCTTACGGTCTGCGGCAGACCGCGCGGGGGGTGGGTCAGGGTCCGCTCGGGTCGGTGTCGGGCCGGGTCCGGCCGGTCAGCAGTCGAGCCCCTGCTCCCTCGCGTGCTCGCACATGACCTCGCCCGTGGTCTTCCCACCGTCGTAGACGCGCGGGTCCCGGTACCCGGGGCCGACCGGCTCGTCCTCCTCGAAGACCCCGTCGCCGTCGACGTCGCCGCCTCCTTCCGTGACCTCCGCTCCGTCGGGGAAGCGGCAGGCCGGGCGGTCGGCCGGGTCGGTGGTGCACTCCTGCGCCTCCGCTTCACCGCCGGGCGCGGAATCCGGCGTCTGCCGGCGCTGGTCGCCCGGTCGCTGTGCGGGGTTCTGCTGTTCCTGCTCGGTCGGCTCCTCGGACGCGGCTTCCCGCGCCGCTTCCGCCGCCTTCCGGTCCGCTTCGTCCGCTGCCCGCTCCTGCGCGTCGGTCTGCTTGTCCAGTACGCGCGTCAGGCCGGTGGTCGAGACCGTCCACGGCGTCAGCTCCCCGGCCGGCTGAGCGGAAGTCCCACCCTGACCGCACGCCGCGAGCGCCATGGCGGCCACCGTCGCCGCCACCGTCGTGCGCACGCCTCCGCGGCCCGGTCGACGCGTACGGGCGGCCCGCGAGTGACCCTTACGAATCCGGGGCGAGGGTGGCGTCGTCCAGTCGTTCGCGGGATGCCTGGACATGTGAACCACCGCCTGCTGCGAATATGCCCCTCTTCAAACGGTACGCTCCATTAGTTGGCATTCACAGTGATTCTGTCCGTGAAGGTCCCGTCCGGCGGCCGGCCTCGCTTTCCAGGGGACTTTGTCCATCGGCACACGTGTTCTTGGGGGCGGGGGATGGACAAGACCTGCCCGGGAAGCCGCGACCCCTCTCGCCCGCCCCGCCCGGCGGTTAGCATCGGACGGAATCGCCCGCGGAGTCGCGGAGTCGGGAAGTGGGGGAGGGGGCGACACGGCATGGCAGCCAACGTCGTGGTGCGTACGCACATCAGTGTGCTGCTCGTCCTCCTCGCCGAGCTCTTCGTCAACCAGAGCGGCCTGGTCACGGGCGCTGTCGCCGGTGCCGTCACCCTCGCCGCCGTCGGCGCGGCGCTCGTCTTCTGCGCCGTTGTCGCCGCCCGCGGCGCCTCGCCCGTACCGCCCGCCCGGATCCGTACCGCCCTGCGCGACCGGGAGCGCCGTACGGCCTTCCTGCCGCAGTGCGATCCCGACGCCTCCGGCCGGCCGAGGCCCAGGGCCCCGGGCCGCGCCCTCCCGACGGCCGGGTAGGCGGATCCACCGCACCACCTCACGGAGTCCGCCTGCGCGGCTCGTCACGCCGAATTCCCATTCCGGCACGACGAGGCCCCGGAGGGCTCACCCATGTCCGTATTCGCGCATCTCGTCTCGCTGTTCGCGAGCGCGCTCGAACCAATCTTCGCCGCGTCGGCCGCCGCCGTCGCGATCATCCTGTTCACCCTGTGCGTACGGCTCGCGCTGCACCCCCTCGCCCGCGCGGCCGTGCGTGGCGAGAAGGCGCGCGCCCGGCTCGCGCCGCGCCTCGCCGAGCTGCAGAAGAAGCACAAGGGGCGGCCGGAGCGGCTCCGGAAGGCCACCGCCGAGCTCTACGCGGATGAGGGGTCCTCGCCGCTCGCCGGGTGCCTGCCGATGCTGGTGCAGCTGCCGGTCTTCCTCGTGATGTACCAACTGTTCTCCGCCACCGAGATCGGCGGCCGGACCAATGAGCTGCTCGGCCACCGGCTGTTCGCCGCCCCGCTGGGCGGGCACTGGGCGGACGCGATGGGCGACGGGGGACTGTTCGGGGCGCAGGGCCTCGTTTACCTCGCGTTGTTCGCGCTCATGGCGGCGGTGGCCACCTGGACGTATCTGCGGTCCCGCAAGGCGGCGGCCGGGGTACCCGGCGGTGCCGCCGCTGCTTCCAGGGCTTCCGGTGCTCCGGGTGACGTGCCCGGGGCGCAGGCGATGGCCTCGATGACCAAGGTGCTGCCGCTGCTGTCCTTCGGCACGCTGATCACGGCCGCGATCGTGCCCCTCGCGGCCGGGCTGTACCTCGTCACGACGACGGCCTGGACGGCGGCCGAGCGGGCCTGGCTCCAGCGCGACCGCGGGCCGGGCGGCCCCGAGGAGTCCACTCCTTGAACGTGCTCTTGCCGGGCGGACTCCGGACTTGGAGGATCAGACGAAACGATCGTCCACCGGTGGCCGTCCCCATCGGTCGGTCCGGCTTGCGCGGACGCCCGCGCCTGCACTCGTGCCGCGTCGTGCTCCCTCGCGTCGCATCGCGCCGCGTACAGGCGAGACGGGCATGATGCGGGGCTGGACCGACCCTGCGAGCACAGGAGAGTGAGCTTATGAAGCTGCTGCGAGTCGGACCGGTCGGGTCGGAGCGCCCGGCGCTGCTCGGCGATGACGGAGTGCTGCGGGACCTGTCGGGCCTGGTGCCGGACATCGACGGGGCGCTGCTCGCCGACGACGCCGCGATGGGGCGCGTACGGGACGCGGCTGCGGCTGGAGCCGCGGCCGGAGCGGCAGGAGCGGCCGGGGCGCTGCCCGTGCTCGACCAGGCGGGGCTGCGGACCGGGCCACCGCTGGCCCGGATCGGCAAGATCGTCTGCATCGGGCTCAACTACCACGACCACGCGACGGAGACCGGCGCGAAGGTCCCGGCGGAGCCGATCCTCTTCATGAAGGCCCCGGACACGGTCGTCGGCCCGGACGACACGGTGCTCGTGCCGCGCGGCAGCGAGAAGACCGACTGGGAGGTCGAACTCGCCGTCGTCATCGGCCGTACGGCCCGCTACCTGGACTCGGCCGAGGAAGCGCTCGGCTGCGTCGCGGGCTACACGATCGCCCACGACGTGTCCGAACGGGCGTTCCAGATCGAGCGTGGCGGCCAGTGGGACAAGGGCAAGAACTGCGAGACGTTCAACCCGCTCGGCCCGTGGCTGGTGACGGCCGACGAGATCACCGATCCGCAGGCCCTGGGACTGCGGCTGTGGGTCAACGGCGAGATCAAGCAGAACGGCACGACGGCCGACCAGATCTTCCCGGTCGGAGAAGTGGTCCGCTATCTGAGCCAGTTCATGACGCTGTACCCCGGCGATGTCATCAGCACCGGGACCCCGGCGGGCGTGGCGATGGGGCAGCCCGACCCGAAGCCGTACTTGAGGGCCGGTGACGTGGTCGAGCTGGAGATCGACGGCCTCGGCCGGCAGCGGCAGCAGCTCAAGGGGGCGTAGCGGGGGGAGGGGACGGGGGACGGAACCGGCACCGGGGTGGGCCGGGCATGGCCGGGCCTGTACCGCCCCGGTCCGGTGCCGCATCCCCGTCCGGTCGGCCCCGCGCCGGTCCGCCCCATCCCGGTCGGCCCCGCCCCGGTCCGGTCCGTCCCGTACGGCCGCCCGTCCGTACGTCCGCCCCGCTCGCCCCGCCTGCTCCCCGCCGCTCCGTCAGGGGGTCGGGGTCTGCGGGGCGTCCGGGGCCAGGAAGCGCTCCAGGCCCTCGACCACCAGTGCGTGGTCCTCGGCCTGGGGCAGGCCCGAGACCGTCACGCTGCCGATCACACCCGCCCCCTCGATCGTGAGCGGGAACGAACCGCCGTGCGCCGCGTATTCGTCCGGGTCCAGCGGCGAGGACGCCTCGAAGGTGGTGCCCTTGGCGCGGAACCGGGCGCCGACCAGGTACGAGCTCTCGGCGAAGCGCTCGACGATCCGGCGCTTGCGGTCGATCCAGGCGTCGTTGTCGGCGGAGGTGCCGGGCAGCGCGCAGTGGAAGAGCTGCTGCCGGCCGCGGTGGATGTCGATCGTGACCGGCGCCAGCCGTTCGCGCGCGAGGTCGGCCAGCAGGCAGCCCAGCCGCCAGGCGTCGTCGTGGGTGAACCGGCGCAGCACCAGGCGGCTCTCCTGGGTGCGCAACAGGGAGACGAGGGCGGCGGGGTCGAAGGCGGGGTCCGTCATGAACTCTGCTCCAGGGTGATCGTCCGGCCCTCGCGGGCCGAGCGGCGTGCGGCTTCCAGGACGTCGAGCGCCGCCGCGGCCTCCAGGGCCGTCACCGGCGGCGGGGTGCCGTCGCGGAGGGCGGCGGCCACGGCCGCGTAGTACGCGGGATAGTCGCCGGGGAGCGTCGGTACGGCCCGGCCGCCGCCGCTCACCGGGGACTCGCCCGCACCGATCCGGCCCCACAGGGACTCCGGCTCGACACCCCACTCGGCCTCGGCGCCGGGCCGCAGTCCGTCGCGGAGTGCCTGCTCCTGCGGGTCGAGCCCGTACTTCACATACCCGGCGGAGCTGCCCAGGACACGGAAGCGCGGGCCCAGCTGCGCCGTGGTGGCGCTCGCCCACAGGTGCGAGTGGACGCCGTTGGCGTGGGTGATGGCGATGAACGTGTCGTCATCGGCCTCGGCACCCGGCCGGCGGATCACGGACTCGGCATAGACCCGTACGGCCGGGCCGAACAGTGTCAGCGCCTGGTCGACGACATGGCTGCCCAGGTCGTACAGCAGCCCGCCGATGTCGAGCGGGTCGCCCGACTCGCGCCAGCCGCCCTTGGGCTTCGGCCGCCAGCGCTCGAACCGGGATTCGAACCGCTGGACGTCGCCCAGCTCGCCGTCCGCGATCAGCCGCCGGAGGGTGCGGAAGTCGTTGTCCCAGCGGCGGTTCTGGAAGACGGACAGCAGCAGGCCCTCCGCGTCGGCGAGCGCGGCCAGTTCGCGCGCCTCGGCGGCGGTCGCGGCGAGCGGCTTGTCGACGACGACGGGGAGGCCGGCGCGCAGCATGTCAGTGGCGATCGGGACGTGGGTCCGGTTGGGGGAGGTGATGACGACGAGGTCGAGCGGCGGCTCGGCGCCTGCGGCATCGGCGTCGCCCGCCGGGCTGCCGTTCGCGGCGGCCGTACGGCTGCCTGCGCTGCTCGCGCTGCCGGTGCCGGCCGTACGGCTCGCGCGGTTCGTACGGTGCAGCAGTTCGCCCGGGGTGTCCGCGAAGCGCACCTGCGGGTGCTCGGCGCGCGCCTGCTCTCGACGCTCGGGGTTCGCCGTGACGACCGTGTCGAGGACCAGCCCGTCGGTGGCGGCGATGAGCGGGGCGTGGAAGACGGAGCCCGCCAGGCCGTAGCCGACGAGGCCGACGCGGAGCGGGGTGCGGGAGCCGGTACCAGTCATGGAGCCACTTAAGCAACGCTGTTGCCAAAGAGCAAGCGGCCGCCGACAATGGCCTGGTGAACAGGGCCAACGCGAACTCCGGGGTGAACCTTCCGGCGCTGCGCAGCCACAATGCGGCGCTCGTGCTCGACCTGCTGCGCCGCGCCGGCCCGGACGGCATCAGCCGGTCGGAGCTCGCGGCGCGGACCGGGCTGACCCCGCAGGCTGTCAGCAAGATCACCGCTCGGCTGCGTGCCGAAGGGCTCGCCGTGGACGCCGGCCGTCGCGCCTCCACCGGCGGCAAACCGGCCACGGCGCTGCGCCTGGTGCCGGGCGCCCGCAGCGCGGTCGGGCTGCATCTGGACCGGGACGAGCTGACGGCCGTCCTGACCGACCTGACGGGCGCGCCGCTGGCCGTACGGACGGTGCCGTTCGACCTCGGCGGGGAGGCGGAGCGGGTCGTGGATACGGCGGCGGCGGAGGTACGGACCCTGCTGGA
>DOWQ01000471.1 GCA_003519485.1 Streptomyces sp.
GCGAGGAGGCCGCCGCACGCAGCACCGCCGCGATGGCCGCGCTGCGGGGTCAGGTCTCGCCCGTGGAGATCGAGAAGCTGGTACGGAAGCGGCGCCGCCGGGCCCGCACCGGCCGCGCGGCCAAACGGCTGCTGGTCCTGGGGCTGCTGGCCGGCGGAGCGGCCGCCGCCTGGAAGTGGTGGGACCGGCAGGCCAACCCGGACTGGCTGGTCGAGCCCCCCGCCGCCACCGAGCTCGGGAACCGTTCACCGCTCGGCTCCGTGGACGGCAGCGACCCGGGGATCCTCGACCTCGAGGTCGAGGCGAAGCAGGCCGAGGCCGAGGCCGGCACCGGGACGTCCGGAGCCACCGGGGCCACCGGGGCCACCGGAGCCACGGATCGCGACGAACGGCACTGACACCGCTGACAGCACTGACACCGCTGACACCGCCGGCACCGGCGCAACCGAAAGGAGACCCCTCCGAACTGCGTTCCGCAGTTCGGAGGGGTCTCTCGCGGTGGAGCCCAGGGGGAGTCGAAACCCGAAATTGATACGCCGATCCAGCGTCATCGTGCAGCAGAGTTCACAACCTCTCCGCTGCTATCGCTCCGGCACCGTCGTCGCACCCGGCACCGAGCCAGAAGACGAAGAAGATCAACACAGACCTACGAACCTACTGGAGGTGGACGACGATCTTGCCCGTGGCGTCCCCCCGCTCGATGCGTTCGAGGCCGTCGGGGACGAGCCTGTCCAGGGAGATGACCTCGTCGAGCGCGGTCGTGGCGATCTCCGGGTGCGCGGTGAGCAGGGCCAGGGCCTCGGGGAGGTCCTGATCGCAGACGTGGACCTTCGAGGTGTCGAGCGTGATCTCCTCCAGGACCAGCCGGGTCAGGTCGATCGGCGAGGGGTCGCGGTGGAGGCCGACCAGGCGGACATGTCCGCCCCGGCAGACCGCGTTCATCGCGGTCGCGAGGCCGGCGGTCGCTCCCGATGCCTCGATCACCACGTCCGCGCCGGCCCCAGCCGTCGCCGCTCTGATCGCGGTGGCCGCGTCCTCACGCGAGGCGTCGATCAACAGCCCCGCGCCGGCGCGGCGCCCTGTCTCCAGCCGGGCGGCCGAGACGTCGACGCCGATGGTCGCGACTCCCCGGGCCGTGCAGGCGGCCACCGCGAGCGATCCGATGCCGCCCAGGCCGATCACCACGACGGTCCTGTCCGGCTCGGGAGCGATGCCGCGTACCGACCGCAGCGCCACGGCGAGCGGCTGCGCCATGATCGCGACATCAGGGGCGAGCCCGCCCACCGAACGGCTGATCCCGGCCGGGACGTTGACCCGCTCGGCGAGTCCGCCGTCCACATGCAGCCCGAGCGTGTAGTACCGCCCGCAGACGTTGGTCCGCCCCTGCGCACACCAGCGGCAGTTCCCGCACGAGACCCCGGAGCCCGGAACGACCAGGTCACCTGCTGTGAAGGCGTCGATGCCGGGGCCGGTCGCGACGACCTCGCCGACCATCTCGTGGCCGATGACCAGCGGGCCCTGGTGACCGCTCGCGAAGTGCGGCTCGGCGAGCGGGATGAGGTGCGGTCCGGAGGCGTACTCCTCGACGTCGGTGCCGCAGATGCCCGCGCGCACCACGGCGAGCTGGATCTCCCCGGGCCCGGGGGCCGGGGGGGCGGGCCACTCCTGGACCCGGACGTCGCGCCTGCCGTGGAATACAGCGGCTCTCATGACAGTGATCTCCTTGGGACGGTGCCGGAAGCGCTTCGGTACGAGGCGCGGTGCGGTCGGTCGGGCGGCGAGCTCACGCGGAGAGAGCCGGCGCTTCGTGGAGCAGCGCACCGACGTGGGCGCCCTTGGCGACGTACTCCTCGGTCAATGTGACGCGGTCCATGTCGTGTCTCCTGATAGTGGTCTGATGGGCGGGTTGCCCGCCGCCATGACCCTGTGTGAGGGGTACGAGGTGCGGGATCACTTGGCGGCGGTCGTGGTCGTTCTCCCGGGAGCGGGAGCGGGGACGAAGGTGACGGCGCCGGCCGGAAGGTGGCGCTCGACGCGCACCAGCAGGAGCGAGCCGAGCGCCGCCGTGGTTGCCACGAGCAGCCACGGCAGCCGGCCGTCGACGATGAGCAGCGAGGTGAAAACCGCCGGGCCCAGGGCGTACGCCAGTGACCAGGACAACTGGTAGGTGGCGAGGTAGCGGCCACGCAGCCGCTGGGGCGCAGCGAACTGCGACAGCGCTCCGGCGGAGGGGGTGTACACCATCTCGCCCACCGTCATGACGAAAACCGCACCCAGTAGTCCGGCGAGCAAGAGCGGAACGCCGTGCGGCCGGACGGTGCCGAGCGCCGCCTGGGCGAGGAAGGAGAGGGAGAAGAGCGCGGCACCGACGGCGGCGGCCCGGGGGCGGGTGGCGAAGCAGCGCCGGGTGAGGGCGGCGACGGGGACGCCCAGGGCCGCGCACAGCACGGTGTTGAGGAGGAAGGCGCTGCCGACGAGCCCTTCGGGCACGTCCAGCCAGCCCGTCGCGTACAGCGGGAGCAGCGTGGTGAGTGCCGAGAAGCCGAGGGCGACGAGCAGGTTGGCGCAGACGAGGCCGAGGAAGGGCCGGTCCTTGGCGACGACTCGGTAGCCACCGCCGCGTACGCGCGGGCCCGCCGGGGGGCGGGGCGGCGCGGCCGGGGTGCGCGCGGCGAGGAAGCCCGCGGCGAGGAAGCTCGCTCCGTTGAGCCACGCGGTGACCGTGTAACCGAAATCGCCCGCGGTGGCGATGACGACCGAGGCCATCAGAGTCCCCGCGCCGAGACCGGCGTTGCCCAGGCTGCGGCTGAGAGCTTGCAAGCGGTCCCGGTCGGTGCCTTCGGCGAGTTCGGCGATCCGCGCTTCCTGGGCGGGGGGAAGGCGCGTGATCCCAGCGAGGTGAGGAGCGCGACGACGGCGAAGACCGGCAGTGCGTCGGCGAGCGGGAAGCAGGCGAAGCTCAGCCCCCGCACGACGTACAGGGAGATCTGCATGGTGCGGGCGCCGAAGCGGTCCACCGCAATGCCCACCACGGGGACGGCGGCGATGCCGACGAGCCCGGTGACGGTGAGCACCAGCCCGATCACCGACAGTGGCAAGCCGGTCACATGACGGAAGAACACCAGGCTGAAGGGGACGTACATCCCGGAGCCGACCGCGTCCACGGCGATTCCGGAGACCAGGGCGCGTTCGCCCGGGAAGCGAGGGCGGAGAAAGGACATGCGTCCCCCAATTTCGAGCCGGTACACCGCCGGCTCCCAGGTGCGAGTCAGGCAGGGGGGAAGGCCGCGGCCGCCGCCAGGAAAGCATCGTTGTCGGCAGGCAGGCCCAGGGTCACACGGACACCGGCGCCCGCCACGGCCCGTACGGAGACACCAGCAGTCGCGCAGTGCGCGCCGAAGGCGGTGGCGCGCTCGCCGAGCGGCAGCCACAGGAAATTGGCCTCGCTCGCAGGTACGCGCCATCCCCGTGCGTCGAGCGCGGCGGCGAGGCGCGTGCGTTCTGCCGTGATGATGTCCGTCCTCCTCGCCACCTCGTCCCCCGAGCGCAGCGCCGCGATCGCGGCGGCCTGCGCGACACTGCCCGCGCTGTACGGCAGGTAGGCCTTGCGTAGGGTGCCGATCACCTCGGGATGGCCGGCCGCGTAGCCGATGCGCAGCCCGGCCAGTCCGTACGCCTTCGAAAAGGTGCGCAGGACGACGAGGTGAGGGCGGCCGGGGAAGAGGGAGAGCCCGTCGGGGACCTCCTCGGCGCGCACGTACTCGTGGTACGCCTCATCCAGGACGACGAGGCAGCCGGGAGGCACACGTCCCAGGAACTCCTCCAACTCCGCGCGGCCGACGACCGTTCCGGTCGGGTTGTTCGGGTTGCAGACGAAGACCAGCCGGGTGCGGTCGGTGAGGTGCTCCGCCATCGCCGCGAGGTCATGGACGCCCTCGCGCAGCGGCACCGCGACGGGGACCGCCCCAGCGAGCCGAATGAGGAGCGGGTACGCCTCGAACGAGGGCCAGGCGTAAAGGACTTCGTCACCCGGCTCGGCGACGGCGGTGATCAGCTGTTGGGCGACGCCCACCGAACCGCAGCCCAGTGCGATGCCGTCCGGTTCCAGCCCGAACCGCTCCGCGAGCTCTGCGGTGAGGGCCTGGCCGCTGTTGTCGGGGTAGCGGTTGATGCCCTCGATCTGCTCCTGGATCGCCCGTGCCACCTTCGGCAGTGGACCGAACGGCGTCTCGTTGGCGGCGAGGGCATAGGAACGGCCCTCCGGGGAGAGCGCCGGTTTCTCAGGCCGGTAGCTCACGAGCCCGCGCAGGGCCGCGCGGAACCGGGGCAGTTCTTCCGGTGTGGTCATGAGAAAGGTCCCTTCCAGGTCGTTCATCTGCGCGCAGGGCGTCGCGCAGCGCGGTGCCGGGATCGGTGGCGGCCGGGAGGTCGACCACACAGCCGGTAGTGAGGGCGCGGCGTGCCTGCACCAGGTCGCGGGGGCGGTTCACGGTGAGGATCGCGAGGAGGCGATCGCCTTCCAGCCACAGGACCGCCCACTCCGGGTCCCCCGGCGAGCCGCGCAGCACCACCTGGTCGGCGCCCTGGTGGTCGCCCGCGTATTGCACCATCCGGCCGAACTGCTCTGACCAGAAGTACGGAACCGGGTCATGGCACACGTCCTCGCCGAGCAGCGCGGCGGCGGCCAGTTCGCTCGCCTTCAGCGCGGTATCCCAGTGCTCGACCACCATGTACCGCCCGTACCGCGGGGACCACCAGGCGGCGCAGTCGCCGAGTGCTACCACCTCGGGCCGCGCGGTACGCAAGGACTCGTCGACGACCACGCCGCGCGCGATCTCCAGACCGGAGTCCCTGAGCCAGCCGACCGCGGGCCGGGCGCCGACACCCACAACCACTACGTCCGCCGCGAAGAACTCCCCGTCAGCGAGGCGCAGTCCGCCGGGGTCCACGGAGGTAACGGCCGTTCCACAGCGCAGGGCGACCCCGGCCTCCGCGTACCAGGGGGCCGTCCATGCGCCGATCCGGGCGCCGACCGCGGCGGCGAGCGGAGCCCGGTCCGCCTCCAGGACCGTGACCCGGCATCCCTTCGCGGCCGCGATCGTGGCAACCTCGGCGCCGATCCAACCGGCGCCGACGAGCGCGAGGTGCGTACCCGGCCGCAGCAACGGGCGCAGCGCCCGCACGTCGTCCACGGTGCGGACCACGTGCTGCTGCCCCTCGCCGGGCAGCCGGACAGGCTCCGCGCCGGTCGCGAGGACCAGCCCCCCGAAGGCGAGTGCGCCCGCCGTCGTCTTCAGAACGCCGCCCGGCAGGTGGTCATGCAGGTCGAGGGCCTCGGCGCGTTCACCGAGGCACAGGTCGATTCCCAGGCTCGCCCAGTCGGTGGAGAAGGAGGTGTCCCCTTCATCGCCGGCCAGCACCGACTTGGTGAGCGGCGGGCGGTCGTACGGCGGGTGGGGTTCCGCACCGACGAGGGTGAGCGCGTTCCGGTAGCCGCGGGCGCGGAGTGCCGCGGCGGCGTGCGAGCCGGCGAGCCCGCCGCCGACGACGACGACGTTGTCCAGGGTCAAGGTGCCAGTTCTCCGTGGGAGTCGGGGAAAGAGGGGAAAGAGAGGAGAGAGGGGCGAGGGGGGACAGACCCCGGGGCCGTCCCGTGAAGGGGCCCCGAGGCGCTACTGCTCAGTCGAGGCCGAGCGCGGCGCGTATGGCCACGGCGAACTGCCCGTTCCTCTCCCCGCCGGCCCGGCCGACCGCAGTTTCGCCGTGACTTTGCCGCCCGGCGCGGCTCAGTCGGTCAACGGCGGGCGCGGGGTCAGCCGGAAGGCGGCGAGGGCGGACAGGCTCAGGCCGACGATGACCAGGACCATCGGGACCGAAGTGTCGGAACCGCCGAGGCCGGCCATCGGGGCGGCGAGTCCGCCGAGGGCGAACTGGGCCAGCCCCATGAGGGCCGCGGCGGTCCCCGCCATCCGCGGCGGGCGGCCGGACAGCGCGAGGGCCATCGAGTTCGGCAGGATGAGCCCGATCGGCGCGACCACCAGGAACAGGCCGGGCAGCAGCGTCCAGAGCCCGGCCGCCAGCGAACTCACCACGGTCAGGCTGCCCAGGGCAGCGATGGCCAGACCGATGCCGAGCAGCCGGCGGGAGCCGTGCCGATCCAGCAGCCGGGCGCCGACGCGGCCGGCTATGACGATGCCCGCGCCGTTCGCCGCGAAGATGCCGGCGAACGCCAGCTGGGGAAGGCCGTAGACCTCCTGGAGCACGAACGGCGAACCGGAGATGTAGGTGAACATCGCGGCGAAGGCCAGCCCGCCGGTGAGCATGTAGCCCGCGAAGGCCCGGTCGGCGGCCAGCTTGCCGAACGTCACGAGTACGGCCTTCGGCCCGTCGCCGCGACGGTCCTCGGGGGCCAGTGTCTCGGGCATGGCGCGGTACACGACGATGACCAGTACCGCGCCGAGCCCAGTGATGACGGCGAACAGCCCGCGCCAGGGCATGACCTGGAGCAGCGCCCCGCCGGCCAGTGGCGTCACGATCGGCGCGAGCGCGCTGACCTGGACGAGGCTGGCGAAGAAGCGGGCCGCAGCGGCACCTTCGTACCGGTCCCGGACCACGGCGCGGGCGATCACGATCGCGGTGCCGCCCGAGGCGCCCTGGAACAGCCGGAACACGATCAGGAACCAGACGTTCGGCGCGATGACGCACAGCAGCGACGCCGTGGTGTAGCCGATGATGCCGCCGAGCAGCAGTCGGCGCCGTCCCAGCAGATCGCTGGCAGGGCCCGCAACCACCTGGCCGAGCGCGAGCCCGACCAGGCAGGCGGTGAGGGTGAGCTGGATCAGTGAGGCGCCGCCGCCAAGGTCCCTGCCGAGCTCGGGCAGCGCTGGGAGGTACATGTCGATCGACAGTGGGCCGAGCGCGGACAGCGCGGCCAGGGTCGCCACAAGAGTGAACGGAGGTTTCTCGACACGGACTTGTGCGGACTTCGTCACGCTGTTCCCTTCCGGGGGGACGGGGGCAGGCGGTCCGGCCGAGGCCGACGGCGAGGACGACCTCGGCCGGACCGTCCGGTCAACTCAATGTCGCTCAGGTTCCAATGAGGGTGACCGGGTCACCGAACCTCATCAGGTCGCGGTACAGCTCCGCCCGGGAGTGCCGCATGGTGCGCAGCACGCCGATCGCACTCTCGGCCGAGGCCTCGCCCTGGACGATCGAGCGGTCGTCACCGACCAGACCGGCCGTCACGCTGATGTGCCGCTCGATGTCCTGCAGATCGGCCTCGAGCAGCGCGTCGCGGGCGAGCGCCAGCTCGGGGTCGGTCGCCGCCATCTCCGCGAAGGGCTGCGCGGAGGCCTTGACGAGGTTCCGCATGGCCTTCCTGAACGCCTTGTGCTCAGGCTGCGTCCGGCCGGTGAGTGCCACCGGCACGGCCGGCGGCTGCATGGTCGGCCGGACCTTCGCGTCATAGCACGGAGCCGACATGTCCCCGGAGTGGATCATGGCCGCGGTGAAGCCACGGACATAGGCGATGGACTCCTGGAGGGCGTCGAACGCCGCGTCGCGGTCCCCGTCCGCCAGCCCGGCGGCCGCCCGGGAGACGGCGTCGGCCGCCGCGAGGTTGAGCACGAAGTAGAAGTGGTGGGTGATGACCCACCGCGTCAGCTCGTCGTTGCCCGGAACGTAGGGGGTCTGACCCTCCACAGGGGTCCCGTCCGGCTGCACCGCGGCGCCGTCGCTCGGAACCAGGCGCTCCAGGACCTTGGCCATGGAGTGGACCTCGTAGGCCTGATCGTTCAGATCCAGCCGCGCGTTGCGCAGATCGCGCAGCGTCCGCGCGATGATCGTCGTCACTTCCGAGACGAGGCGGGCGTCGTCGACCGGCGCCGTGCGGACCCCGAAGTACTCGTGGTTGGGAACGATCGGCTTCAGCGCCGCGGTATCCATCGGGACGACCATGGCCTCGACGGCGAGCCGGTCGGTCTCCTCCACCGCCGCGTCCATCGCCTTGCGGACCGCGTCGCCAGCTCCCGCCGGGTTCAGCAGCTCGCCGTGCAGACGTATCAGCGCGTCGGTCGCCGCGGTGAGAGCGGCAGCGACCGGTGCGGCAGGGCGGGTGCGGCCGCGCACCATGTTGTTCTCGGGAAGGACGACGATCGGGATGTCGGGACAGGCAGCAGACATGTCAACCTCACTAGTGGTGTGTCTCAGTTTTGATTGACTGCTTTGAGGGCGACGCGTCCGCGCTGGACCTTCTCGATGATCTCGTCAGCGGTGGCGGTCCAGATGAAGGGCTTGGGGTC
>DOWQ01000187.1 GCA_003519485.1 Streptomyces sp.
ACGCCGAGGCCACCGCCGAGCGCCACGCGCGCGTGGCCGCCGCCTCCGACCCGAGCAACTCCTCCACGGCGGCCCACTCCTGCTCCCGGCCCGGAGTCCGGCCGGGCGGCGGGCCGGGCTCCGGTTGTCCCGCCCACAGCGGCTCCAGGGCCCGTACGACGGCTGTCCGCAGCCGTTCCGGGTCCGCGCCGGCCGAGGCGTAGCCCTCCCGGCACACCTCGCAGAAGCACAGCGACATCAGATACTGGCCCGCGCCGCCGAGCGGCACGCCCGCCGTCTTGTCGTGGGCGTGTAGATGGGCCAGGCCGTACCAGCCGCAGGACTCCAGCTCCGTACCGCCCGCCCCGGGCCGTACGGCCGCCTCCGCGGCCAGGCTCACCGCGTACGCCCGCACCTCGGGCCGCGCGACGCACGGTGCCCACGGATAGCTGTCGCCGTAGGCGTTGCGCACCGAGGTACGCGGATGCTCGCCGCCCAGCCGGGAGTTGTGCGCCAGCACCACCCAGCTGTGCACCGCCAGCCCGGCCCCGCGCAACACCGTGGCCGCCTCGCCCCAAGGATCGCGCCCCGCCGTCCAGGTCTGCGGGTACGGCCGCAACTCCCGGCCCGACCAGCGCCCGGCGTCCGGCGGGTAGAGCACCGCCGCGTGCCGCGCGGTGACGATCCGGTGCCGTGGATGCCGCGGGGTGAGGGCCCGCGTGGAGTGATAGGCGGAGGCCAGCGTGACCTGCTGAACGCCCAACTCCGCCAGCCGGCCCGGCGCGGCGGGATCACCGACCACGTCCCACGGATAGAGAAAAGCCGAGGCCCGCATTCCGTTTCCCTCCCCTGCCCGACGAGTGAGCCGACGGACGCATCCGTGAACGCGATCACGCTAAGGCGGTCACCGGAACCGGTCAAGAGACCGCTCTCCAGGGGATGACAGCGCTTGTCCAGAAGTGGCACAGTGGGCGCCGCACGCGCTCCCACGAGTTCACATACGTGAATTTCTCGAGCCCGCCCACGAGGAGACCGCGCCCATGCCCGCACCCCGCACCGTCCTCCTCACCGGAGCCGCCGGCGGCCTCGGCACCCTGATGCGGAAGCTCCTCCCCCCGTACGGCTACCGACTCCGGCTGCTGGACCTGGTCCCGGTCGCGGACGCACCGGACGACGGCACGGCGATCACGGCCGACCTGGCCGACACGGACGCGCTCCGCGCGGCGGTGCGCGGGGTCGACGCGATCGTCCATCTGGCGGGCATCTCCCTCGAATCCTCCTTCGAGAAGATCCTGCGGGCCAACATCCAGGGCACGTACAACCTTTACGAGGCGGCACGCGCGGAGGGCGTGCGCCGGATCGTCTTCGCCTCCAGCAACCACGCGGTCGGCTACACCCCCCGTCCGGCCTGGGACGACGCCCCACCGATCCCCGTCGGGACCCCGCACCGCCCCGACACCTTCTACGGCCTCTCCAAGTGCTTCGGCGAGGACCTCGCCTCCCTCTACTGGGACCGGCACGGCATCGAGACCGTCTCCGTCCGCATCGGCTCCTGCTTCCCCGAGCCCACCTCCGTCCGGATGCTGTCCCTCTGGCTGAGCCCGGCGGACGGCGCGCGGCTGCTGCACGCCGCTCTGACCGCGGAGGGCGTCGGCCACACCGTCGTCTACGGGAGCTCCGCCAACACCCGCCTGTGGTGGGATCTTTCCTCCGCGCGGGCCATCGGCTACGAACCGCAGGACGACTCCGAGCCGTACGCGGCGAAGCTCATCGCCGAGCACGGCGAGCCCTCCCCGAACAACCCGGCCAACGCCAACCTGGGCGGCCCGTTCTGCACCGACCCGCCGGTCTGGCCGCACTGACCCGCCGCCGGCGCCGGGTGCGGTTCTGAGCTCAGGGCTCGGGCTCACCTTCCATGGACGGATCCGTGCGTGGGTGCGGGGCCGGGCCCTCCGGAGGGGGGTCCTCCACCGCATATTTACGGCCGCGGAACCCGGGATCGCAGGGTTCGGCCNNGCGGCCCCGGCCCCTCCCGCCGTCGTCCGGCCGAGGGCCGTCCCCAGGGACGGGAAACTGTCGGAGGCGGGCCGTACAGTGCCCGTATGACTCAAGCCCCGGTAGAACACCTGGTCAGCGACGGTCGTGGCCTCACGCTGCATTCCTTCCACCACGTCCCGGAAGAGACCCGGTTCGACGACGCCGTGACCGACTTCTCCGTCGTCGCCCTGCGCCACGAGGGGCGGCTGCTGATGGTCTACGAGCGGGAGCGGATGACCTGGGAGCTCCCAGGCGGAGGCATCGAGCCCGGCGAGAGCCCGCGGGAGGCGGCGGCCCGCGAGCTCGGCGAGGAGTCCGGCCAGGTGGCGGGTGAACTCCGCTTCATCGGCTACGGCCTGTTCACGGCGGGACGGGCACAGCGGCAGATGTACGGAGCTCTGTACGCGGGCGAGACGGCGGCAGTCCGCCCCTTCGTACCGAACGAGGAGATCTCCGCAATCCACTGGCGCACCGGCACGGAGCCGCTGCCCGCCCGGGTCCAACCGGTGGACGAGTACCTGGCCGCTCTGTGTGAGCAGTAGGCCGGCACAACGGTCCGGCTGCCGGCGACTGCCCGAACGGGACAACACGAGAGACGGCCTGTACATGGCATACGGCGGGAGGGGCCGGGGCCGCAGGAGGGGGGTCCGGAACAATTCCGTGTATTTGTGGACGCGACCAGGCCG
>DOWQ01000647.1 GCA_003519485.1 Streptomyces sp.
ACGGGGCCGGGGTCCGGCCGCTCGGTCTCGGGCGCGTGCCGGGGCGCGGCGAGCCGGGCCCGTACGGCTTCGACGAGCGCGTCCCGTACTGCGTCCACCGCCCGGTCGGCGTCGAGTTGGGGCGCGGCCACGGCCAGTGAGGCGGTCGGCTCGTAGCCGGTGATCTCGCGGGCCCCGTCGCGGAGGATCAGGGCGTGGCCGGGCGGTATGCGCTTGACGCCCGCGTACGGCGTGCCGTCGCCCAGCGCCTCCGGTGAGTCCGGGCAGGCGAGCAGCGCGGCGAGGTGGCTGACGTCGAGTTGCGCCTCGGTGAGATCGGCGAGCGGCAGGGCCGCGGTGGCGTAGGCGGTGCCGCCCTCCCACGGGGTGTGGAAGACGGGCCGGGCGCCGGCCAGGTCGCCGGTGACGGTGATCCGGCGGCCCACCTGGGTGACCGTGGTGTAGCTGCCCGGCCAGGCCGTCAGGTGCCGCAGGGCGCCGCCGCGGGCGGCGAACAGGCCGACGCGCAGTTCCTCGTCGCTCGCGCCGCAGCAGCCGAGCACGGCGATACGGGCGATGGGCCCCTCTTTGTTGAACGCGAGGGCGGGCGCTTCGGCCCGGACGACGCGGATCTCGTCGGGCCGCCAGTCGCCGACGGCCCAGAGCGGATCGGGGCCGCCCCACAGGAGTTGCGAGCCGACGGGGTGGACCGAGCTCTCACCGCCGCCGTTGACACCGCTCACCGCCATACGAGAAGCGCCTGCGGCGGCACTGCTCCACCCGACCAACCACCGCATCGCCGCCTCCACAGCCTGTGGACAACCAAGAAGTAGCAGTCATCATGCACAGTAGTCCGACGGGTACGGCAACGGCCCGGCGACGCTCCGGTGGCGGCGCGTCGGCCAACTGGCCTCGTGCCGGGGCGATGTGTGTGTCCCGTGAGGGCCATGCTGTCATGACACCGGCGCACAGGGGCGGTTGCGGGTAGCGCGTATAAAACCGGTGTGCGCCCCATACGGATAGGCGAGATTCAGCCAAACTCACGATGCGGGCGATGCGGGTGTCCGCGGCGGCCGACGTTGTGGTCCGGGAGACGGCGACCGCCTCCCGGACCGTCCCGCCACCCGCGGGGAATGAGGTGACGGTGTCCCCCAGCCCACTGGATCCAGTGCAGCGGGCCGACCCACGCGCTTTCATGGAAGCGCTCCCGATATGGCCAGGACAGCGCGCACGGCCGGGCGCACGGCCGCACACTCCGGGAGCACGCGCCCCGTTCGCGCACGCCAGTACGGACAACAATCTCGCCATCCGGTACTTCGACCCTTAACGGCCGGGATGTGTCGAACTACGCTGGGTTTTACGAATGCCCCGTGCCTATGCCGGGGCGGCCGTCGGTGTCTCGAGGGGTGGCTCATGTCCAGGGAGCAACGCGGGCCGAACGAGAAGCTCGGCACCGTTCTCGCCCTCGCGGGCATCAGCAACGCCGGCCTCGCGCGCCGGGTCAACGACCTCGGCGCCCAACGCGGCCTGACACTCCGCTACGACAAGACCTCGGTGGCCCGCTGGGTCTCCAAGGGCATGGTGCCGCAGGGCGCCGCCCCCCACCTGATCGCCGCCGCCATCGGCAGCAAGCTGGGCCGGCCCGTACCGCTGCACGAGATAGGGCTGGCCGACGCCGACCCGGCGCCCGAGGTCGGGTTGGGCTTTCCGCGCGACATCGGCGCGGCCGTCCGGTCCGCGACCGCCCTGTACCGGCTGGACCTCGCCGGCCGCCGGACCGGCGGCGGCATCTGGCAGAGCCTGGCCGGATCCTTCGCCGTCAGCGCCTACGCGACCCCCGCCTCCCGCTGGCTGATCACCCCTGCCGACCCCAGCGCCGGCCGCGACCTCAAGGAGGCCGAGGCGGTGGGCGGCGACGGCTCACCGCCGCAGCGCGTGGGCCACAGCGATGTGACGAAGCTGCGCGAGGCCGCCGAGGACGCCCGCCGCTGGGACTCCAAGTACGGCGGTGGGGACTGGCGTTCCTCGATGGTGCCGGAGTGCCTTCGGGTTGACGCGGCCCCCCTGCTGCTCGGCTCGTACAGCGACGAGGTCGGCCGCTCCCTCTTCGGCGCGACGGCCGAACTGACCCGGCTCGCCGGCTGGATGGCCTTCGACACCGGCCAGCAGGAAGCCGCCCAGCGCTACTACATCCAGGCGTTACGCCTCGCGCGGGCCGCGGCCGACGTCCCGCTCGGCGGGTATGTCCTCGCCTCCATGAGCCTCCAGGCCACCTACCGCGGCTTCGCCGACGAGGGCGTCGACCTCGCGCAGGCCGCCGTCGAACGCAACCGCGGACTGGCCACCGCCCGCACCATGAGCTTCTTCCGGCTCATCGAGGCCCGCGCGCACGCCAAGGCGGGCGACTCGCACGCCGCCGGCGCGGCCCTGCGGTCCGCCGAGGGCTGGCTGGAGCGGTCCCGCTCCGGCGACCAGGACCCCCTCTGGCTCGGCTTCTACTCGGAGGGCCGGTTCGCCGCCGACGCCGCCGAGTGCTACCGCGACCTGAAGGCGCCCCGTCAGGTGCGCCGGTTCACCGAACAGGCCCTGTCCCAGCCGGCCGAGGAATTCGTACGGTCGCACGGGCTGCGGCTCGTGGTCTCCGCCGTCGCCGAACTGGAGTCCGGAAACCTGGACGCGGCCTGCGCGCAGGGCACCCGCGCGGTCGAGGTCGCCGGGCGCATCTCCTCGGCCCGCACCACGGAATACGTGCGGGACCTGCTGCACCGGCTGGAGCCGTACGGGGACGAGCCGCGGGTGGCCGAACTCCGGGAACGGGCCCGCCCGCTGCTCGCCCCGGTCTGAGAAGACGCGGCGGGACGGGCCGGTGTCCGGTTTGCCCTGTCCGGGGTACCGGCGTTGTACCGGGGCCTACGCAGGACAGCCGCTACGGCCCCGTGCAGGCCCGGCAGGGAGGCCCCGTCCCGTGACCCATGCACGCACCGGCAGCCGAACAGCGAACGGGAGGGGCCGGGGCCGCAGGAGGGGGGTCCGGAACAATTCCGTGTATTTGTGGACGCGGCCGGGCCGAACCCTGCGATCCTGGGTTCCGCGGCCGTAAATATGCNNTGGAGGACCCCCCTCCGGAGGTCCCGGGCCCGGCACCCGAAACCGACCCCAGCCACCCCGCGCCAAGGGGCCCGAACGCAGCACGGCCCGAACCCAGCGCGGCCCGAACAGCGGGCCCGACGGGGTCCAGCCGGGGCGGGGGGCGGGGCGAACGGGGCTGAGCCGTCCGGGTGCCGGGGCCG